>NZ_MQTY02000039.1:0-8405 GCF_016082285.1 Spiroplasma sp. Moj | reverse complement strand
ACATAATTAATTAAAATTATAATTTGCTGTTAGTATCTTTTTAAAAATATTTACAATTATTTTAATAAGTTATGCAAGAAGTCTAATGAATAATTGCTTTATCTAAAGGATTTTTTAATCCCGTTTGAAAATAACTATTTAAATATAAATATGTTAATAAACGATCATCTTTTTTATTATCTAATAACTGATAATCAACCAATTCAATTTTATCATTTGTTAAAGTTCCTGTTTTATCTGTACATAAAACATCAATTGCCCCTAAATTTTGAATTGCTTCTAATTTTTTAACAACTACTTTGGCTTTACTTATTCGACTGGCACCACGAGCAAGATTAGAAGTAACAATCATTGGTAGCATTTCTGGAGTTAAACCAACAGCAACTGAAATAGCGAATAATAAAGCAGATAACCAATCATTTTTTGTAATTCCATTGATAATAAAAACAATGGGAACCATTACAAACATAAATGATAATAGTAATCAGGTCGTTCTTTTAATTCCACGATTAAAACTATTTTCTAGTGGTTTAACTTGCAATGTTTTTGAAATTGTCGCATAATATGTTTGTGTTCCCACACCAATAACAACTGCAATTGCACTACCTGAAACAACACTTGTTCCCGTATAACAAATATTTTCTAACTCTAGTAAACTTGCTTTATGACGATTATAACTAGCATGCTTTTCAACAGGTAACGACTCACCGGTTAAACTGGATTGATTAATAAAAAGTTCATTACTTCATAATATTCGAACATCAGCAGGAACCATATCCCCACTTGATAAATAAATTAAATCACCTGGTACTAATTCATGAATTTCTAATTCTTTTGCTTCTCGAATTAAACTAGTATTATTTTTAACTGATACTTCAGAAACTTTTTCATCATCTTCTAATCGAATTACTGTAATTGTGTTACTAACTAAATCTGTTAGTTTTTTTGTCACGAAAAAACTGCGGATATCTTGAACATATGCAATTGTAGTACTAATAATAATCATAATAGCAATAATAATAACTCCAATAACTTCAAAACTATCACCACCTAAAGTAAAATAACTAATTATATTATAGGTCGCAATTAAAGCCAAAACAATATTAAAAGGATTTATTATATTATAGGTCGCAATTAAAGCCAAAACAATATTAAAAGGATTTAACAATACTTTTAAAAAATGTTTAAATCAATGAAATTTCATTTTTTCTTGCGAATTATAACCATATTTTTTACCCATTTCTTCTGCTCCATCATAAGTTAAACCAAAATTTTTAAGTTCAAAATGTTCTAAAATTTCGCTTTGAGAAAACTGGGAAATTTGTTTAATCTCATCAGTTTTTAAAAAACCAATTTCTTTTTTTCGTCCCTTAAACTCTTTATTATTTCCCTTAAATTTAGTTATTATTTTTGCCATTCCAAGACCCCTTTCTTAAAAAATATTTTTACCTAAATTATAAATTTAGGACTTTTAACACATACATTAACAATTTATAAATCAAATAAGACTTAAAGTAATAAAATTCCTAAATCAATAATATTTTTTATCCTTTTTAAATAATTTCACCTTAGCCTCTCATAATTTTATTCTTATGTTAATTATAACGAAAATAATTTAAATAAAACATAATTAATAATAAATAAAAAATAAGAATACATTAAAATTCTTAGTACTCTTATTTTTAATAACCTAACAATAAAAACTGGTTAATTAGATTGTATTGTAGCAGAAATATAGTTTGAAACATAAAATATGTTATGGAAGTCAAATCAATCTGAATTCATTCGTTTTGCAATTGAAACTTCTATTTTAATAGGAGACAACTTATCACTATTATTTCAAACAGAATTAATAGTATCTCAATTATCATATATTTGTTCTGCTAACCCAAGAAGATATTTTTCTTCGTTAACATTTGAATCAATTTCAACAGATTTAAACATTCTATTTATCAACACATTACTAAAACCTAATTTGCTATTAATACTATAATTAACTTTAATATGTTCTCAAAATGAGGGTTCAAAAACAGCATATAAAATTGTTGTTTCCGTAAAAAAATTATAAGAACATGTAATTTTATTTATGCTACTTTTGCTACTAGTTTGCGCTAAACTTGTTGGTTTATCATACATACTGACAGCACCTATTAAAGGTATTACATTGGGAGTTATACTAATTGTTCCTAAAAAAGCTATTATTTTTTTCATGAAATAATATTCTTTCTCTTTTTAATATAACTTTTAAATTAATACTATTTTATTATAACAAAGTTAAAAATTAATAAAACATTAGCATTTAATAAATTATGTCTTATCGTTTTCTTTTGTATCTGAATTTTCTACTAAATTTCTTTTTAAATCCTTACTAGAATTTTTATCATTAAATGACATTGTCATAGTTAATTTTTTATTAATTGTATCATTATTTTTCATTAGACTTCTTGCATAACCTAGTTATTTTAAAATTCCTATAAAATATATTTAAAATAGAAATTATAGGAATTTTAAAATAACTAGGTTATGCAAGAAGTCTATTCATATCCCAAATCATGGCAAAACTAAAATTAGCAATAATAATGTAATTGCTAAAATGGGACCAGTTTTTTCTGGCATTACAATAGCATTTAAAAAATATGAATAGATATTATATCCAATAATAGCAATAATACAAAGTACACTAATAACTGCAGCTGGAAGAAAATATCAATTTTTAATTGTTGCAATCCGTTGATGATAACGATTTCATATTCCCAAAGCAATAATTGTTCCATACATCAGAAATGCCATCACAACACCTGCATTACTAATAAAATCGTAAAAATTATAAGTTTCTTTTGCAAAAATAGTTGGAATACCCATAATTAGTCCTCATATTAATGTAATCATAACTGATACTAAAAAAATTGCAAAATTAATACTATATTTTTTCATAATTTTATTCCATAGTTTTGCACCAATAATAAAATTATCTTCAATTGATGAATGACTTAGTTTAACTAAAGAAAAACTATATCCATTTAAAGTTCCAAAAGCACTAATTAAAATAAAGAAGAAAATAATTTGTTCAAAAATTTTATTAATAACCGGATTACTAAAAATTTTACCCGCAGCAACAGCAACACTTCCTTTAGCATCTAAATTTAAAGTTCCAATTGAAACAAGTAAATAAAGTATTGTTACTGATGCTAAACCTAATACTAAAGCTAATGGAATATTTCGCTCTGGTTTTTTAACATCCTTTTGAATATATGTTGTTGATAAAAAACCATCAAATGAAAATAGAATCCCTGGCAAAGCCATTAAAATCATTTCCAATCCAGTTTTATTTGCAACTAATTTATATTTATCAGGATCACCTAAACCACTCTTACTTAATGCATTAGGGTCATTATTAAAAAAGAACATTCCAATTAAACCAATTAAAATTAATGGAATTAATTTTAAAACAACGGTTGTCATTTGAATATATTTTCCTGTTTTTTCTAAATAAGTACAAATATAAATTAATAAAACAGTATAAATAATTGAAAAACTCGTTAAAATTAATTGATAATTAGCATAACCTCCAACTTTTTCACTAAATACGATTTCTGCGGTCAAACCACCACCAAAAGCTCAAATTGAAGCTTTTGTTGTATAATACGCAACAGTAAAAGTTGTTAACGGAATATAAATATGGTTCATAGCGTTTCTCACTACACGACCAAACCATTTTCCCCCGAACATCTTTGCATACAAAGCAATACCTGAATTTGAATTTTGTTTTGCTGATGAAATTTCCATAAATGATAATCCAAATGAGAGAGCCATTAGACCACCAATTATCCATGCAATTAAACCTAGAACTCCATTCCCATTAGTTAATCCATATACACCTTCATTTTTAAAAAAGATTCCTGTTCCAACAACTGTTCCAACAACCATACAAAAGCACATAAAAAATCCATATTTTTGTGCTGTTTTTTTTCTGCATAACTTCACCTCATCATTCTTATTCATTTTTATTGTTTTTTAAAACTATGAAAATTTAAATAATACTTAGTATATTATTCTATAATCAAAATTTTAACATAAATCTGATAATTATTTTAACATTAAAATAATAATTAAAAGGAATGGTTATCATAAATAAACATTCCTTTTAACTATTTTTAAAATTATTTTATAATCAATTTTTTGTCACTTTAATATAACCAACTTTTGATAATTGCGCAGTGATACAATACGCTCCAATAACTCCTATGACGATTGGAATATATACTAATGGTGGTGCTGTCATTGGAAAGACATTGTTCAATGCATATGGAATTAAGAATCCTAATAATACAACAATTCCTGTGGCAACATTAACTGGTCAAGTTGGTTTTGATTGAATAAATGGAATTTGTTTTGTTCTAAACATTAACATAACAACGGTTTGAGTAATTAATCCTTCAATAAATCAACCCGATTGAAAAATTGCAACATGATAAGCGGCATTTGCCGAAGTAGGATCAGCATGATATGCACTAAAGACACCAAAACCATATCCCAAAATAATAAAGGTTATTACATCAAAAACACTACTAATTGGGCCGTTAACAACGGTAAATGATAACATACCTTTTGTACGTCAGCGCTGTGGTTGTAATAAGAAATCTTCATCAACACGGTCAAATACAACCACAAATTGTGAAAAATCATAAATTAAATTTTGAAATAACATTTGAACTGGCAACATTGGCGTAAATGGAATTCATCAAGCTACAATAATTAAAGTAAAAACATTCCCAAATTGTGAAGCCATTGTTATTTTAATATATTTTAAAATATTTCCAAATGTTAAACGTCCTTGTTCAATTCCTTGTTCAATTACATCTAATGATTTTTCTAATAAAATAATATCTGATGCTTCCTTAGCAACATCAGTTGCATTATTAACTGAAATTGCAATATCACTTTGTCGTAATACTGGCACATCATTAATTCCATCACCCATAAAACCAACAACATGATTATTCGCTTTTAGCAAACTAATAATTCGTGATTTCTCCGTTGGATTTAATTTAACAAAAACATTGTTAATTTCAACCGCACGTTTTAATTCATAGTCAGTCAACTTATCTAATTCTTCCCCAGAAATAATTCCTTTAATTTTCATTCCTACACGATCACAAATCGAACGCGTTACAGCAGCATTATCTCCTGTTAAAATTTTTAATTCAACACCACGAGTAGCTAATACTTTAACCATTTTTGATGCTGATGGTTTAGGAATATCTAAAAATGTTGCATAACCATAAAAAATTAAATCTTTTTCATCATTAATGTTATAAACTTTTTGATTTTCATTAACAACTTTATAACCAATTCCTAACACGCGGTATCCCTGATCATTCAAACGAGTTACCGTCTTAATGATTTGTTTTCTCATTTCATCATCTAAGTCAACAATTTTATTTTGATAATAAATTTTATTTGAAACATTAATAATTTCTTCAATTGCTCCTTTTGAAATTAATTTTGTATCTGCTGCATTTTTAACAATAATTGTTAAACGACGACGTTCAAAATCAAATGGAATTTCATCAACTTTTTGATATTTATCAGGAGCAAAATAATGTGTACTTTCTTTAACATAATCAATAATTGCTGAATCTAGTGGATTTTTAATTCCAGTTTGGAAATAGCTATTTAAGTATAATAATTTCAATAAATCTGGTTCTTTTTTATTGTCGAAACTAGCATAATTAATTAACTCAATTTTATCATTTGTTAAAGTTCCTGTTTTATCTGTACATAAAACATCAATTGCCCCTAAATTTTGAATTGCCCCTAAATTTTTAAATACTAATTTACTGCGGCTCATTTTACGAGCTCCTCGTGCTAAATTACTTGTCACAATCATTGGCAGCATTTCAGGAATAATTCCAACAATAGCTGCCGCTGTTCATGTTATTCCTCCTAATCAATCACTTTTTGTTCCTGAGTAAATTAAGTAAATAATTGGTGCCATAATCAACACAAACATAATTAATAGGAATGTTACTCGTTGCACTCCTGTTTGAAAATTAGTTAAAGGGCGTTTTTCTTGCAATACACTTAAAATTGACGAAAAATATGTTTTAACTCCCGTTTGAATAACCATTGCAATTGCACTACCTGAAACAACACTTGTACCCATTAAACAAATGTTTTCTAATTCTAATAAATTAACCTTATCTGTTGTTGCATGTTTCTCAACTGGCATTGATTCTCCGGTTAATGAAGCATGATTAATAAATAAATCACGACTAACTAAAATGCGAATATCAGCAGGAACCATATCCCCACTTGATAAGTAAATCAAATCTCCTGGTACTAAATCACGAACATCAATATCTTCTGATTTTTTGATTAATTCAAACATATTTTCGTAATTAATGTCAGTATATCCCTTGCCATCTCGAATCACTGTTGCTTTATTACTAACAATATTAATTAATTTTTTCGTTACAAAATGTGCTTTTATTGTTTGAATATAAACAACTGTTCCACTTGCAAAAATCATAACTGCTACAATAATTGCTGGTAAAATATCAGCAATTCCCCGTTCTGCAATAGGAGTTGAAAAATACTCATAAAAATTATAAATACTAATCGCAATTAGTACTAAATTAAAAGGTCCAAAAAATGATTTAAAAAAGTTTAGAACTCAATTAAATTTAGTAGTATCTACTTTATTGTGTCCATATTCTTTTTGTAAATCTTCGACATCAGCTGTCTTTATCCCAAACTGATTACTTTTAAATTCGTTTAATAATTCAGGTTGGTTAAGTTTTGAACATGCTTTTAATTTTTTATCATTAAAACTTAGCTTTTTTAATAAAGCTTCTTTTGTTCTATCTTTTCCAAACATGATTTGTTTCCTCTCTTACTTTGTTTAATGACACAACAAAATAAGATAAATTAACACAACTAAAAATAGTAGCAATTATAAATAACTGCGGTGATTATCTTCTTGATGGTCAGAAACAATATTAAATAATGTATTACTTTTGTAAAAATTGATACCCTTAATAATCCGGCTTAATTGTAAAAACAGTCCGGACTGTTCCTGCTGTCCAAGCATAGAAATCACCACTCTTTCTTTCTTAAAAATAATACCTATATATTTTAGCATAAAAAATAAGGCAAATATACCTTATTTAAAAAAAATTATCGTAAAATTGAATAAAACAAAAATTTTTAACAAAAAATTTGAACTTATAACGTATTAACAAAATCAATAATCCCTTTAGAATCATTATTAATATATAATTCTGATGGTAACACAACAACTTTGCTATTCTTCGCAATAGCAACTACTTTTGTTGATAAATATTCTACTTGAGGAGCTAATAAAATAATATTGTAATTATTATCTAATTGCTCTGGTGTTATCACAAAAAATTGCATATCATAATTATTTTTAACAATAACATCATTAATCTTATCTAAAATTCGATTAGCACTAATTCCTGCTGAACAAATTAAAGCAATTTTTATCATTTAGACCTCCATTTATTACTTATAATCTTTTTAAATTATACTGATTATAATTTAAAATGCAATCATAACAATAAAATNTTNTGTGAAAACCATATACATTTTAGACCACTGATTTAGTCTTTAAATTAGAATGGAGATTAAAATGAAAAAGTATATGGTAACAAGCATTCCAACTGAAAATGAATTATATTCATTACAACGAAAAATAAAAAAATGATATTTACAACAAAAACTTACAAAAGAAATAAATTATATTTATCAAAATGTCATTAATTATTTTAATTTATGTCAGAAATACTATNNNTATGAAAATTTATAATGACAAAATATGTAAATTAATAATTAAAATAATATGTACTAGCACATATATATATTTTAATTATATAATCATAATGGCGTGGAATTCAAAATTTAAATTTAATTAATAAATAAAAAACTTAAAAAAAAGTCTTACTAAATAAAAATCTTTAAAATATAGTAATTCTTTTATTTATATATTTGGCTAGTTCAAATTAAATTAAAAATATAATTATACAAAATTAGAAAAATAACCAACAATATTTTATTATAATTCAAATAATTGAAATAAAATTATTTTCTAAATTGAATAATCAAATTTCATTTTTAGTACATCAGTCTTTTTTTATTTTTCTTAACATTTTTTAAATTTAATATTTGTGAATTAAAAATCATATTTGAAGTTGACTTTATTAATTTTACTTTTATTTTATTTTATTTTTAAATTTTTATTAATAATATATTCGTAATGAATGTCATGAAAAAATATATTTTTTAGATATTTTAAATAAAAGTACTAATTTTATGTTTTCGAACGTTTTTTAAATTTAAATATTGTTAAATTATATTGATTATATCTTAATAATTTTATTTCT
>NZ_MQTY02000038.1:0-8607 GCF_016082285.1 Spiroplasma sp. Moj | reverse complement strand
AAAGTCATTTTTCGTTGTAGGAAAATATTAAATTTTTAAATAAAAGACATAATTAATTAAAATTATAATTTGCTATTAGTATCTTTTTAAAAATATTTACAATTATTTTAATAGGTTATGCAAGAAGTCTAATAAATTTAAAAGAAATACGCAGAGTGCTAATGCAATTTTTAAAGAATTATTAAGTAATTTTAAACAAAGTTCAAATGTAGAGAATTTACCTGATCTTAAGTTATTTAATGCTTATAATTTGGTCAAAGATAAAGCCGTTTGAGTTGGAAATAATAATAATAATAATAATAATAATTATGAAACCGTTCGAAATCGAATTGTCTTCAATTATTATTGAGGTTCATTTTGTTTAGCATTTACATTTGGTTTAAATCGAATAAATTCAATTTTCTATGCAGTCTACGGTTCAAATGGTGGCGATATTGATGTTAACCATGGATGATGAGCATGAATTTTAATTGATAAGTAATTTAGTTTTACAACTTTATTATTTTTTAGTAAAATTAAAATAATATATAAGGAGGTCTTAAGCAATGACGAATTTTAATCCAAAATGTTTTAAATGTATTGCCGAACAAGAAAAACAAGGTATTGGTGGCGGAGCTGCTGGAGTCTTATTTGGAAAAATGAAAGAAGCAATGGTTGGTACAGTTGATTATGAAATTTTTATTTGTGATCGTCATAAGTAAGAATTAATATAAGGAAAAAAGCAGTTGATGCTTTTTTTAATTTTTAATAAAAAAAATTGACTTTTGTGTCAAACCAATATAAAATTTATAAGCGTATATTGTGAAAAGTGAGGTTAATAATTAATGGCATTAAAAGAAAAAGAATTTGGGCATTACGCTAAAAGAATTGATTACACAAAAGTAAGTGGGAATTTAGAATTACCAAACTTAATTGAAATTCAAACTGAAACATATGATTGATTCAAGAAAACAGGGATTAGCGAAGTGTTCGGGGAGGTATTTCCGATTGTTGGACATGAAGGAAATATCGTTTTAGAGATGTTAGATTGAGAATTTAGAGAGCCACGAAGAACAATTTCTCAAGCAAAAGATGAGTCAAAAATCTTTGAAGCACCAATTTATTCAAATTTAAAATTAACAATTAATTCAAAAGATTTAGAAGTTGAAAAAGCAATTTTTAAGGGAGAACCCGAATTAATTAAAGCGTGAATTGAAGAACGTGTTGGGCATATGATTACAATTTTAAAAAAATCAACTGATGTTATTTATTATGATATTCATTCTGGCGATGAAACAGCAACATGTACAGTAACAATTAAAGAAAGATTAGATGATAAACTAATTATTGATATTACAATTGAAAAAGAAGGCGAAGTCTTTTTTGGTGATTTTCCACTAATGACAGGAAAAGGAACTTTTATTGTTAATGGTTCAGAAAAAGTCGTTGTTTCACAATTAGTTCGTTCACCAGGAGCATATTATAAAATTGATTTAAATCGTAAAAATGGAGAAAATGTTTACTATGTTGATTTAATTCCATCACGAGGGACATGGTTAGAGTTTGAATCAGATCATAAAAAAATTAAAGTTGGAAAAGAAGAAAAATTTGAGAATGTTTTTTATGTAAAAATAGATAAATCTAGAAAAGTATCGGTTGCTAATTTCTTAACGGCGTTAGGAATTATTAAAGAAGATGCTCTAGAAATTTTTGGTTATAATAAATTAGTAAAAAGCACATATGAATTAGATCCATACACAGGTGATATTTCATATGACCAAAGTATTGCTGTTCAAGAAATTTATAAAAAAATTCGTTCAGGAGAAACAGCAACTCCAGATGGTGCGACAAAATATTTATATGGATTATTATTTGATAAACGTAAGTATGATTTAACCAAAGCAGGACGTTTTAAATTAATTCAAAAATTATCAGTTGAAAATCGAATTTATAACAAAATATTAGCTGAAGACATTAAAGATGTAAATGGTAAAGTTGTTTTTACCGAGGGAACGTTAATTGATAAAGAAGCTATTAACAAGTTAAAAGGAATTTTAAAAGCAGGAGCTTGTTTACAAGAAGTTAAATTTAGTGATGAAATTATTTGTTCTAATAAAATCCAAAAAATTAAAGTGTATGTTGATAATGAAGTTTGTTCACGTGTAGCGAATATTATTGGAATTGATCCTAATGCAATTGATGAATATGTAACAGTGTCTGATGTTTTGGCGACATTTTCATATTTATTAAATTTAACAGATGGAATTGGGGAAGTTGATGATATTGACCACTTAGGAAATCGTCGTGTTCGAACAATTGGGGAATTATTACAAAATCAATTTCGAATTGGTTTACTAAGAATTGAAAAAAATGTTAAAGAAAAAATGTCAACTTCAAATTTATTTAAAATGAAACCTTCAAATATTATTAATAATAAGCCATTATCAGCAATTATTGGTGAATTTTTCAATTTATCACAATTATCACAATTTATGGATCAGACAAATCCTTTAGCTGAATTAACAAATAAACGTCGATTAACAGCCCTAGGACCAGGAGGATTATCAAGAGAACGTGCTGGGTTAGAGGTCCGAGATGTTCATTACTCACATTATGGTCGTATTTGTCCAATTGAGACCCCAGAAGGGCCTAATATTGGGTTAATTAATAACTTAGCAACATATGCCAAAATTAATTCATATGGATTTATTGAAACACCATATCGTCGTGTTATTGGTTGCAAAGTTACAATGGAAAATGATTATTTAACAGCTGATGAAGAAAAAAATTATGTTGTTGCACAAGCTAATATTCGTTTAAGTGATAAGGGTGAAATTTTAGATGAACAGGTGGTTGCACGTTTCCAAGGAGAAAATATTATTGCTGGACGAAACGATGTTGACTATGTTGATGTTTCACCAAAACAAATTGTTTCAATTGCAACAAGTTGTATTCCATTTTTAGAAAATGATGATGCCAATCGTGCTTTAATGGGTGCTAATATGCAACGACAAGCAATTCCTTTAATTGCGCCAAATTCACCATATGTAGGAACAGGAGTTGAATATGCTGCTGCTCGTGACTCGGGATTAGCAATTGTTTCACAATATGATGGAACTGTTGATTTTGTTGATGCAACAAGAATTGTTTTAAAAACAAAAGAAGGGTTAAAAAATTATAATTTAGACACTTTTGTTCGTAGTAACCAAGGAACATCATTAACTCATGTCCCATTAGTGCGTCAAGGACAAAAAATTGAAAAAGGACAAATTTTAGCTGATGGACCATCAATTGATAAAGAAGAACTAGCATTAGGACAAAATGTAGTAGTTGCTTTTACAACATGAAATGGTTACAACTATGAAGATGCAATTATTGTTTCAGAACGGTTAGTATCCGAAGATGTTTTTACATCAATTCATATTGAAGAATATACAATTGAACGTCGTCAAACAAAACAAGGTCCAGAAGAGATTACTCGTGAGATTCCGAATATTTCTGAAAATGCACGAAAATTTTTAGATGATGATGGATTAGTTATTATTGGGACAGAAGTTAAACCAGGTGATATTTTAGTTGGAAAAGTAACACCAAAAGGACAAACCCAATTATCACCAGAAGATAAATTATTACAAGCAATTTTTGGTGAAAAATCAAAAAATGTTAAAGATAATTCATTACGAGTTCCAAATGGTGGTGAAGGAATTATCCAAGCAATTAAACGCTTTCCACGAGAAAAATATGAATTATCAGCTGATGTTTTAGAAGTTATTAAAGTTTATATTGTTCAAAAACGAAAAATCCAAGAAGGAGATAAAATGGCTGGTCGCCATGGGAACAAAGGGGTTATTTCGAAAATTTTACCGTTGGAAGATATGCCACATATGGAAGATGGAACACCAATTGATATTATGTTAAATCCATTAGGGGTACCATCACGGATGAATATTGGACAGGTGTTAGAAATTCATTTGGGAATGGCAGCGAAAAAGTTGGGACAAAAAATTTCAACTCCTGTTTTTGATGGAATAACAAATGAAGAATTAATTGAAATTATGGATAAAGCAGGAATGAAAAACTTTGGGAAAGAAGTTTTAATTGACGGTCGAACAGGTGAAAAATTTGATAATCCAGTTTCGGTAGGAGTAATGTATATGTTGAAATTATCACACATGGTTGATGATAAATTACATGCAAGAAATGTTGGGCCATATTCATTAATTACACAACAACCATTAGGAGGAAAAGCCCAAAATGGGGGACAACGTTTTGGAGAAATGGAAGTATGAGCGTTAGAAGCTTATGGTGCAGCTCATACATTACGCGAAATTTTAACAATTAAGTCTGATGATATTAAAGGAAGAACACGTGCTTATGAATCAATTGTGAAAGATAAAAAGATTCCAGAACCAGGAATCCCAGAATCATTTAATGTGCTAACTCGTGAAATTCAAGGGTTAGGATTTAATATTCATATGATTGACGAAAAAGGAAACATTAAGAATATTAAGAGTTATGATGAGACAGATTATGTTGATGAAGACTTATTAACAGATAGTGATGAATTTGAAGATGAATTTGATATTGATAACTTTATTTTAAGTACTAATCTTGAGCCACAAAAAAATGATAATTTAGATGAATTTGTTAAAGTTGAAGATAGTTTTGACTTGGTAGATAATTTAGACAATGATGAGTTAGATGACATTGATGATGAACTTGATGAAATTAATGATCAAGATGAATTAGATTAAGGGGGAAGAAAAAATGATTGAAAATAATGAAAAAAATAATCGTATGATTAAAATCGGCTTAGCAAACCATGATGATATTCGTAGTTGATCATATGGGGAAGTAAAAAAACCAGAAACAATTAATTATAAAACATTAAAACCAGAACGCGATGGATTATTTGATGAAAAGATTTTTGGTCCAACCAAAAATTTTGAATGTGCTTGTGGGAAGTACAAAAAATCAAAAAATAAGGGAAAAATTTGTGAACGTTGTGGAGTAGAAATTACTGAAGCGATTGTTCGTCGTGAACGAATGGGACATATTGAATTAGAAGAACCAGTAACACATATTTGAATGTTAAAAGCAGCACCTAGTCGAATTGCTTTAATTTTAGATATGAAAACAAAAGAACTTGAAGAAGTTGTTTACTTTGTTTCATATATTGTATTAGATGCTGGTGATGCAAAATCATTGAAACAAAAAATGGTATTAGATTTAGGAAATGCTAAAACATCAGCACAAACACGTCAACGATTAACAAAGACATTGCGTGAAATTTTAGATACACTAGAACCTAACACAATTGCTTATGAAGTGGGAGAAACAATGATTGAAGATTTAAAAAATACTTCATTGCCATTTTCAATGGATGAATGTGCTCAGTTCATTAATCGTCATACTAATGCACGATTTGGAATTGGAGCAGAAGTTGTTGAAGTATTATTAAAAAATCTAAACATTGATGATGAAATTGAAAAAATTAAGCAAGATTTAAAAGATAAAAAAACACAATTAGATCAAAATAAATTAATGAAACGTTTAGAAGTTTTAGATTCATTAAAAAAATCAGGTTCACGACCAGAATGAATGATTTTACGAGCAGTGCCAGTCATTCCACCAGATATTCGTCCAATTATTCAACTAGATGGTGGTCGTTTTACAACATCAGAAATTAATGATTTATATCGTCGAATTATTATTCGAAATGAACGATTAAAAAAAGTTAAAGCAATGGGAGCACCAAGTGTTATTGTTAATAATGAAAAAAGGATGCTACAAGAAGCTGTTGATGCTTTATTAGATAATGAACGTAAGGCACGACCAGTAACGGGAAAAGATAAACGACCATTAAAATCATTAACAAGTATTTTAAAAGGAAAACAAGGTCGTTTCCGTCAAAACTTATTAGGAAAACGAGTTGACTATTCAGGACGGTCAGTTATTGCAATTGGACCTGACTTAAAAATGTATCAATGTGGGTTGCCACGTGATATGGCCATTACATTATTTAAACCATTTGTTATTAGCAAATTAGTTAAAGATGGTTTAGCAGCAAATATTAAAGTTGCGGAAAAATTAATTTTAAATCAAGATGATAAAGTATGAGAAGTTTTAGAAGAAGTTATTAAGACTCGTCCAGTGTTATTAAACCGTGCGCCAACGTTACACCGATTAGGAATTCAAGCATTTGAACCAAAATTAGTCAAAGGAAAAGCAATTAGATTACATCCATTAGTAACAACTGCTTTTAATGCTGACTTTGATGGTGACCAAATGGCGGTTCATGTCCCAATTACAGAAGAAGCAGTTGCTGAAGCACGAAGTTTAATATTAGGAAGTCGAAATATTTTAGGACCAAAAGATGGTAAACCAATTGTTACACCAACCCAAGATATGGTGTTAGGGAATTATTATTTAACATATGAAGAAAAAGGACAATTAGGGGAAGGAATAATCTTTAAAGATTTAAATGAAGCTGTTATTGCATATGAAACTGGAGCTGTCGCTTTACATGCTTTAGTTGCTATTCCTGTTGTTGGTTTTGTAAATAAAAAATTTAAACCCGAACAAATGAAAGATTATATTATTACAACCCCAGGAAAAATTATTTTTAATCAAATTTTTAAAGAAGAGTTTCCATACTTAAATGAACCGAATGTTGAAAATTTAACAGCATTACCTGCTCGCTCATTAATTAAAGACAATGTTAATTTAGTTGAATATTTAGCGAGTTGAAAAGTTAATCCACCATTTAAGAAAAAAGATTTATCAAATATTATTGATCGCTACTTTAAACAATATGGAGCTAATAAGACTGCTGAAATGTTAGATAACATGAAAAATCTTGGTTTCAAATATTCAGGGAAATCAGGAGTAACAGTATCAGCAGGCGATGTTAAAGTTTATGATAAAAAACAAGAAGAATTTAAAGCGGCAGATCAAAAGGTAAAAGAAATTAATGATTACTTTAAAATGGGAATGTTGACCAGTCGTGAAAAACAACACCGCATTATTAGTGTATGATCAAAAGTTAAAGATAACATTCAAACTGAATTAGAACATGTTTTACGTGAAGACCCAAAAAATCCAATCTTTATGATGGCGGATTCAGGAGCACGGGGAAATGTTTCAAACTTTACCCAATTAGTTGGGATGCGGGGGTTAATGAATAATCCAAAAGGAGACATTATTGAATTACCAATTAAGTCTTCGTTCCGTGAAGGTTTAACAGTGTCAGAATTCTTTATTTCAACCCATGGAGCACGAAAAGGGATGGCTGATGTTGCTTTAAAAACAGCTGACTCAGGATATTTAACAAGACGATTAGTTGATGTTTCACAAGAAATTATTATTACAGTGAAAGATTGTAATGCTCGTCGTGGTTTTGTTGTATCAGATATTATTGAGCAAAAACATGCTAACATTATTGTGCCATTATTTGACCGTTTAGTTGGTCGCTATAATTTAAAAGATATTAAATTAAAAAATGGTGAAGTTATTGCTGCTAATACATTATTGACTGAAGAAGATAGTCGAAAAATTGTTGATAATGATATTAAGGAAGTTATTATCCGTTCTGTTTTAACTTGTGAAGCAGAAAAAGGTGTTTGCCAACGTTGTTATGGGAAAAACCTTGCTACAGGAATGGAAGTTGAAATTGGTGAGGCAGTTGGAACAATTGCTGCGCAATCAATTGGAGAACCAGGAACACAGTTAACAATGCGAACATTCCATACTGGTGGTGTTGCTGGGGGAGCTGATATTACCCAAGGGTTACCACGGATTAAAGAATTATTAGATGTAACCACACCAAAAGGATCAATTGCTGTTATTTCTGAAATTGATGGAAAAATTAGTGATATTCGTGATGAAGGTGGAATTCATACCATTTATGTTAAATCAGATAGTGATGAACGAAAATATAAAACGCAATATAATGCTGTTTTAAGAGTTAAAATTGGTGACAAAGTTGCTCGTGGTCAAAAATTGACGGAAGGTTCAATTAATATTAAAGAATTATTAGAAGTTGCCAAAATTGAAGATGTTCATAATTATATTTTAAAAGAAGTACAACGAGTTTATCGTTTACAAGGAATTGAAATTTCTGATAAATATATTGAAATTATTATTAAACAAATGTTAAATAAAGTTAAAATTATTGATGCTGGTGATACTGAATTATTACCAGGAGAAATTGTAACAATTAAACGCTATCGTAATGAAACAATTAATGCTGTTCGTTCAATGAAAAAACCGCCAACAGCAAAACATGTTATTTTTGGAATTAAAAAAGCACCATTAGAATCTGAGTCATTCTTATCATCAGCGTCATTCCAAGATACAACACGAGTATTGGTTAAGGCGATTATTAAAGGCAAAGTTGATTGTTTAGAAGGTTTAAAAGAAAACATTATGTTAGGACATTTAATTCCGGCGGGAACAGGATTAAAAAATCCCAAAGATATTATTACGGCTGGAATTGCAGCAAAAGCTGAAGAATACTAAAAAGACCATTAGGTCTTTTTTTCTTGGGAATATTGAGAATATGTGAGGTACCATATACATTTTAGACCAGTTAGTCTTTTAAAAATTTTAACACAGCTTCAGTTGGTG
>NZ_MQTY02000037.1:0-8896 GCF_016082285.1 Spiroplasma sp. Moj | reverse complement strand
ATTTCTGACATAAATTAAAATAATTAATGACATTTTGATAAATATAATTTATTTCTTTTGTAAGTTTTTGTTGTAAATATCATTTTTTTATTTTTCGTTGTAATGAATATAATTCATTTTCAGTTAGAATGCTTGTTACCATATACTTTTTCATTTTAATCTCCATTCTAATTTAAAGACTAAATCAGTGGTCTAAAATGTATATGGTTTTCACATTCACAACATTTTTTTTGGTTGTTTTTGGTTAAAAATAAGATATAATTATAATTGGTGAGAAAATGTTAAAAAAATTGCGATGAGAAAAAATTTTAGCTTGTTTAGATGAACAACAATTAGTATTAGTTAACGACTTAATTAAACAATTGCAGTTATCACCAACAACATTACGCCGTGATTTAACGGAAATGGAGCAACAAGGGTTATTAAAACGATTGCATGGTGGTGTTAAATTACAAAAGAGTTATGAGGTTCGGATAGAAGAACAATTAAATGAAAAAATCCAACAGCATGCGGAAGAAAAATATTTAATTGCACGCCATGCGGTTAAAAAAATTAAACCAAAAATGTGCCTTTATTTGGATGCTGGTTCATCAACCTTAGCATTAATTAAGTTATTACAACCAGCAGATGATTTAGTAATTATTACTAATTCAATCTTCCATGTAGAACTATTAGCTTTAGGAGGATTTAATAATGTTTATGTCTTGGGAGGAAAATATAAACACCAAACAGGAGCATTAATTGGTTGAGAAGCCATTACGACTTTACAAAAATATCAAATTGATTGTGCTTTTTTAGGTGTGAATGGGATTAATGGTCAGGATTTATATACGACCGACCCAGATGAAGCAATGATTAAAGCAGAGGTTATTAAACGAGCAACAAAAAGTTATATTCTTGTTGATTCATCAAAATTTAACATTAAATCATTAGTAAAATTCGCTTCTCGTTCGGAAGTTGAAATTATTACAAGTTCATAGAAAGGATCAAAGGATAAAAAAATATGAAAATAATTGATTATTTTACTGAAGCAACAACCTTTTTAAAAACTTCTGCGACAGATAAAGCTGAAGTCTTTGCAACATTAGCAACAGCATTAGTTAACAATGAAACAGTTACTGATTCAGCAAAGCTAATTAAAGCTTTAGAAAAACGTGAAACAGAAGGTCCAACGGGGGTTGGTGATGGTTTAGCAATTCCCCACTGTTCAAGCAGTAGTGTTACCAAACCATCAATTGCAATTATGACATTAGAAAAGGCAGTTGATTGACAAAGTTTAGATAACAAACCAGTTGATATCATTTTTATGATTACTACGCCAGAACAAGGAGGAGAGCAACATTTACAAGCACTAGCAAAATTAGCTGGTTTTTTAGGAAAAAGTGAAGTTGTAGCCCAAATTCGTGTGGCAAAAACTTTTGCTGATATTCTTAAAACATTTATTGAACCAGTTACTGACCACGATAAAATAAAAACCGATGGTCACTATGATGTTATTGGTATTACAGCTTGCCCAACTGGAATTGCCCATACTTATATGGCAAAAGAAAAAATGGAAGAAGCAGCAAAGGCAATGGGCTTAACAATTAAAGTTGAAACGCAAGGGCGTAGCGGTAATGAAAATGTCTTAACAGCAACCGACATTGCTAATGCAAAAGCAATTATTCTTGGGATTGATAAAAAAATTACGGGAATGGATCGTTTTAAGGGTGTTTCATATTTAGAAACAAGTACAAAAGATGTTATTTACCATGGCTCTAATGTTATTCAAGATGCTTTGAATGGTAAACGTTTAACAATTGGCAAAGGTGGCAAAGGTGGTAACGATGAAGTTGGTGAATTAAGTTTAAAAAACTTTAAAGATGTAACAAAAAATCTCTTAGGAGGAGTTTCACGAATGTTACCATTTGTGGTTGCTGGAGGAATTATTTTAGGAATTGGTTTCTTATTAGATTCAGGTAAAACAGGAAAAGATTTTGGGGTAACTCGTGATGTTGCTGCATGATTTTCAGGATTAGGAAAAGTAATTTTTGGTATTATCGTTCCAATTTTAGGTGCTTATGTATGTTACTCGATTGTGGGACCACAAGGATTATTACCCGGTATGACAGCAGGATTAATTGCTAATGCTCATGGAATGTTATATGATGCAGAAAATAAAACGGGATGAGCAAATACATGAGGGCGATTATTCCCTGATTCAATTTCAAACTTTAACTCAGGATTTTTTGGAGCCTTAATTGGTGGTTATCTTGTTGCCTTTGCTGTATATGGATGCCAAAAAGGATTTGCTCGGTTCCACCCATCACTACGAGGAGTTCGTGATATTGTATTAATCCCTGTTCTAACAGCTTTAGCAGCAGGAGTCTTAATGTTTGGTTTAAATATCCCACTAGGATATTTAAACTACGGTTTAAGTTTAGGTTTAAAAGCAATTGCTGATTATAATTTAAATGCTTTAATTGGAATTATTATTGGTTTAATGATGGCTGTTGATATGGGTGGACCAATTAATAAAGCTGCCTATGTCTTTGGAACCTTAACAATTGATGCTACACAAACAGCTTATGAAGGAATTCGCTCAACGAATGGGGGAACAGTCTTTATGGCTTGTGCAATGTTAACAGGAATGGTACCACCATTAGCATTAGCCCTATGTACAAGAATGTTTAAAAAATATTGAACAAAAAAAGATGTTGAGCAAGGAAATACTAACTATTTCTTAGCCGCATGTTTTATTACCGAAGGGGCAATTCCATTTGCTGCTGCTGACCCAAAACGAACAATTCCATCAATTATGGCTGGAAGTGCTATTACTGGTGCAATTGTTAGTGGTTTTGGTGTAACCTTAGCAGCACCGCACGGGGGGGTTTTTGTCTTTCCGCTATTGCAAATTCAAGATAATGGTAAAAATTGATTTAGTATTGCTAATCATGGTGCTTCAATTGGAGTAGCAGTCTTAATTTCAGTTATTGCACTAATTATTGGAAGCTTTATTAGTGCCTTGATTCTTGGATTTTGAAGAATGCATAATGTTAAAAACAATAAAATTATTTTAGCAATTTAATTTAAAAAGTAAAAACCCAACTCATTGGGTTTTTATAATACTAAAATAAAAAGGGAAGGAGTACGAAAAAATGATTTATACATTAACATTAAATCCCGCAATT
The DNA here is from genome assembly GCF_016082285.1 of Spiroplasma sp. Moj. Taxonomy (NCBI): domain Bacteria; kingdom Bacillati; phylum Mycoplasmatota; class Mollicutes; order Entomoplasmatales; family Spiroplasmataceae; genus Spiroplasma; species Spiroplasma sp. Moj. The sequence goes on along the minus strand of NZ_MQTY02000037.1, from coordinate 5,726 downwards.
GACCAAGTTATTGAAGTTCCTAATTTCCAGGTAGGAGAAACTAATAAAGCGATTAGTGAGTATGAAGTAATTGGTGGCAAAGGAATTAATGTTGCTGTAATGTTGCAACATTTAGGATATTCAACTACAGCATTAGGCTTTTTGGGGCGTGATAATAAGGAAATGTTTGAACATTATTTGATAGAGCAAAAGGTTGGTGCTTGTTTTCATGAAGTTAATGGTAAAAACCGAACTAATATAAAAATTAAAAGTTTAGAAATAAAACAAGAAACAGAATTAAATGGTCTTGCTTTTTCTGTTAGTGCTGATGATGTTATGGCACTGTTAACAATTCTTAAAACAGAATTAACCAAAAATGATTGTTTAATTATTTCTGGTTCATTACCACGCAATTGTCCATCTGATTTACATCAAACAATTAGTACTTACTGTGATGAAAATGAAATCTTATTTGTTGTTGATGCAACAGAGAATGTTTTATTATCAACTTTATCATCTAAACCATTCTTAATTAAACCAAATTTAGCGGAATTAAATGAACTATTTGAAACAAATTACCAATTTACTCAAAAAGCAGAAATTGTTGCTTTAGGAAAAAGATTGCAAGAACAAGGGGCACAGAATGTTTTAATTAGTAGTGGTAAGGATGGGAGCATCTTAATTACTCCAACAAATGTTTATGTTGGTAATACTGCAACAGGACAATTAATTAATTCAGTTGGCGCTGGTGATTCAATGGTTGCTGGATTTGTTGGAACATATTTAGCAACAGATGATTATCAAGAAGCAATGTTAACTGGTATTTGTGCTGGATCAGCTACAGCATTTAGTCAAGGGATTGCTGATAAATTGTTAGTGGAAAGTTTAAAGCAACAAATCAAAATTAGTACTTTTAGATAAAAAAATGATATTTAATAATATCATTTTTTTATTTTATGTCATATTGTTCATTGCCGTTACAATTATAGTTTATGCCCAAAATATATCTTTTTATTGTTAATGAATATTTATGATACCAAAAATTGATGGAATTGAGAATTTTACTTTCCTAAGATCAATTATAATACTTCTTTGGAGAGTATAAAATGGAATCTTTTTTCTTGAAAATGGTATAGTTTGGCAAATTACGCTTTATTTACGATAAAGTTAAAATGAAAATCTTTTCCTTAATGGTAAAATAAGGAAGAATTTACTTTAAAATAGGAGGATTTTATGGCAATTATCTTAGAAGCCAAAGCTATTAGCAAAAAATACCATCAAAAATTTGTTTTAAAAGATGTTAATTTAATAATCCATCAACATGAAAAAATTGGTTTAATTGGTGCTAATGGAAGTGGTAAAACAACATTAAGCGAGATTATTGCTGGTGTGCGAAAGCCTAATAATGGTGAAATTATTTATCAACCAAATTTAACCATTGGAATGCAGTTTCAAAATTCCCAATATCCACATGGGTTAACAATAATGGATATGATTAAATATTATTGTAAAGTATTTCAGTTATCTTTCCAGCAGGATGAAATTAAACAATTAATTAGCATTTATCAGTTAACAGAAGTTGCTAAAAAAAGATTGTTAAATTATCAGGAGGTCAGCAACAGCGATTAAACATTTTATTGTCAGTTATTCATCAGCCACAATTAGTAATTTTGGATGAAGTTTCAACTGGCTTAGATATTGCAGTTAAAGAAACTATTTTTCAATTTTTAGAACAAAATATTATTATTAATCAACGAGCAATGTTGCTCGTATCACACAATATGGAAGAAATTGAACGTTTTTGTGAGCGGGTTATTTATTTATCAGCAGGAAAAATTAAAGCTGATTTAGCAGTAACTGATATTCTTCAAAAGTATAGTAGTGTCTTTAACTATACAAAAGAGATATTTGAAAATGAACAAAATAAAGACTCTTTTAATTAAGAGTCTTTATTTTTATTAGCACTTTGATTGTAGTCTTCGTTAATTGCGTTAATCTTATTTTCCAAATTTGGATGAATTTTTAATAAACTTCGAAAAATGATATCAGATATTAAAATTTGAACAATTTTAGAAGATAATGCTGGAAAACGCTCATTTTCTTTTGTATGAACTTCAAATAAAATTTTATGTTTAATTTTATATAATTGATCAATGTTCGGATTATTAGTAACTAAAGCCACATCAATGTTCAGCTTATTTGCTAAATTAATAATATTAACAACTTCATTTGTCTTTCCTAATTTACTAAAAATAATAATTAAATCATCGGGTTCGGCATTTGAAAGAGTAACCATTAACGAATGAATGTTTTCTGTTGTATAACAGTTATAACCAATCATATTAAGGTTACTATGTAACACCCGGCAAGCAAGAAAAGATGCACCAATGCCAAAGGCGAAAATTCGCTTTTTAATAACAATATCATTAATTAGGCGGTCTAAGAGTTCTAAATCAATATTGTCAATTGTTTCATGGATACTATAAGAATAATAGACACGCATATTGTTAGCTATATCTTTTAAATTCATGGTTTCATTAGTTTCGTAATTTTTGTTTAGAAAATTTAATCGTTCATAAATATGTATTTGTAATTCTTTAATATTTTTAAATCCTAAGTGTTTTGCCATTCGGGTAATAGTTGATTCACTAACATAGTAAGCTTTTGCTAATTCAGTTATTGTTTTACTAGTAAATAGCACAGGATTTTGAATAATTTGTTCAATAACTGATAGTTCAGTATCAGTCAAAGTATTTTTATCATATGTTAACAGAGACAACATAGAAACTCCTTTCATCAACCTCACCATGAAAATTATTTTCATAATATTAACTAATTTTATTTTACAACATATTATGCGAATAATAAAGTGGAAAATAATTTGTTAATTTAATAAAAAATGCAAATTATGCATATTTTTAACAAAATTATTCTATAATATAACTATAAAATAATGAAAATTTATATAAAAATCCAAATGTAAGGCAGTTATTTTAATAGAAAGAGTAAAAAAAGACAATGATGTTAAGTTTATCGCCACAACATATTACCTATTTATCAATTTTAATTTTTGGAATTATTGTGGGGACAATATTGTTAATTATTTGAATTTTCCAAAAGAAACGATTAGCTAATAGCGGAGATTATTATGCTAAAAATAATAAAAATTTAGATTTATGAAATTATATTAAACGTAATATTGCGTTATATAGTACTTTTTTTGTTATGTTATTAGTATTTCCACTCTTTTTTTATTGGTTTTATAAAATTATCATTATTTTAAAAAAAATAAAAGAACTTTACTTTGTAGTAATTAACCTAACTTTAAGTTAGTTAAATTCTATAATTATTTAGGAAATATTAATTTATTATTTTAAAAGGAGAAATCAAAAATGAGTGAGAAAGCCAAGCTTAAACCTTTTATGTCAAAGCCTTAATGAAAACAATCAAATCAAAGGACAATGGGAACTTTAAGTAAATTAAGTAAAGCATTTCTGTTACCAATTGCGTTTTTACCAATTGCTGGAATCTTCTTAGGAGTTGGTGCGACTATTTCATCAAAAGTTGATCCTGCTTCAGCAGCTTGATACTTTGGAAATTTTTTAAATAAAATGGGAGATATTGCCTTTGGTAATTTGCCAGTATTATTTTGTATTTCTGTTGCAATGGCCTATACGAAGGATGCTGGAGTAGCAGCATTGACTTCAGTGGTCGGGTTTTTAGTTTTTAATGCAATTCANNTNNCANTATTNANTAGACTTCTTGCATAACCTATTAAAATAATTGTAAATATTTTTAAAAAGATACTAATAGCAAATTATAATTTTAATTAATTATGTCTTTTATTTAAAAATTTAATATTTTCCTACAACGAAAAATGACTTTTTTATTTAAATTATTTAATTTTAAATACATCTTCTATGCTATCTATAATAATAATTGCAAATTATAAATTGAAGCAATTAAATTAAATCTTAAACTAAATCGTTTTCTATGATTACGATATTTTTCTGTAATAATTTTAAATTTTTTAAGAATAGCAAAAATATTTTCAATAATAATTCTCATTTTTGAAACTAGTCTATTATGTTGTTTTTGTGNTTNATNTTTAACTGGTTGTACATTATCCTGATTTAATCATCAAATTAGTGCTGTGCCGGCAATCACTAAGTCCCTAATCACTAGTGATAAACCTAAAGTTTCAGGAGCTAAAGCCGCGGCAGCACCAGCTTCAGTACCAATAACTGCTCTTTCTGAAGCAACAACTGCGGTTCCTTCAGCTACTGATAAAGTTTCAGCTGCTGTTAAACTTTCTGATAATAGTGGCGTCATTTCAATAGCTTCTCCCGTTGCTTCTGTTCCAATAGTAGTGTTTGTTGAACCACCAACAATCATTTTTGTTCCAACACCACTAATTCCAGCGCCAATTGCTGATGTACCAATTGTTTTTAATTTATCAATAAAATCTTTTTTATTATTTTCAGATAATGTTTGAAAATGTTGATTTATTTCATTTAATTTTTGTTGTTTTTGTTCTTTTGAAAGAGAATTATATTTATTTATAACCTTATTTTCATTTTTAATTAAATAAATATTTAAATTTTCATCATTTTTTAAACTATTTTGTTCTGTTTTTTGATCAATAAAATGATATTCATTATTTTTTAATTGTGGAAAATTTAAAAATAAACTATTATTTTCAATATCATTATCTTCTTCAGTTAAACAACCACCACCAGTATTTTTTTTATATTCTGTATCTGTCAGTGGTGTTTGATTTTCTAAACCAAAATTATAATGATTTCCATTAACATGGAATATATTTATTGTATTGGTTGAATTTTGATTAACTGGTTGATATGGGGCATGATTATTTACACTAATATTAGCATTTAACATATTACTCATTGCTAATATCTCTGGTGTACCACCTCATGATGATGATTGTCTCATGCGTTCTAAATAATCAGAAGCAATTTCATTATTTTCTTCAATAACATTTCTAAATGTTAATTCGCTTCCACGATTTGTAATCATGTTTAAGTTTGACTGTATATAATCAACAACACGATTACGAAACACGCTTGTTACTAAATTATTTGCTATTTGATTTTGATATTAATCTTGTCTAGAAATATGATTTGTTAAATCAAACTGTTGTAGTAATTTTTGAATAGATTTTCAATTTTTTATATTTTCTTTACCAAATAATTGAATAAATCGCGTTCTAAATTCTTCATTATTATTTCTAGATGGTAATAAATAAACTGTTGCTACAGATCAAAACAAACAACTACCATCGGCACGAACATCATATCTTTGATTTTCATTATTTGATTTTTTACTTCCAACAGGACTTGTATTATCGCTAACAGCATTATTATCATTTGAAATTTCGTTTACTATTAATTTAGCATCAAAACCACTTAATAAATTATTTACAATCATTTCTTTATTAAAAGTTATACTATCATCTTTATTTATAGTAATTTCTTGTGGTAAAAGGTCATACTGTTATAATTTTTGCATAATTTCTTTAATTGAAAAATCAANAGTTNTTTTNNTTATTTTTNTTTATTAGACTTCTTGCATAACCTAGTTATTTTAAAATTCCTATAAAATATATTTAAAATAGAAATTATAGGAATNTTAAAATAACTAGGTTATGCAAGAAGTCTAATGAAGATGTTAATAATATAATTAGTACCCAAGCATCATCATATTTTAGAAGAAAAGATGAATTTGGT
>NZ_MQTY02000036.1:0-9045 GCF_016082285.1 Spiroplasma sp. Moj | reverse complement strand
ATGTTAATAATTTATTTTTNTANTATNTAATATAATATAAAANATATTCTTATATNNTNTNNTNTATTTTTATAATTATTTTGGGACCCTTTTTTTTTTGACAATAGCATAGTTTTAAGGGACTCGTTAAGTAACTTGTTGGGAATTCACTTCCATTTGGCATGGGATTTTTCACACATTTATTTATTTACGTGTTAAATTTTTTTCATTCGTATTTATTTCCGTGGATTTCATAGGAAAATTGAATGGTATTTGGGTTTTTTTTCTTAATATGACACGCTTTTTATTACAGCTTCGATTTGGATTTTTGTTCACAGATTTTGTTTTTTATTTTTATTTTTTTATTTNATATTATNTNTANATATATATATATATTTTTTTTTTTTTTTTNTTTTTTTTTTTTTTTTTTTTTTTTNTNTTTTATGTTAAGTGATCTGTTTGTTTATTCTGCATTTCTCTAATGTTTCATATAAACTAGTTATGAGATGAATATTTTATTTATTATTTTATGTATTTTTAGTTATTTCCAAACAATTGAGAATTTAGTTTTAAATAAACCAATTTTTTTTTAGCGTTTTTAAATGTTTGAAGGACAAATTTNTTATTAACATATGAATAGGAATGTTTTCACTTGTTTTGGTAAATTATTTTTAATTTAAATTCACAAATGGCAAACATTCAAAAAATTTCTTATTTATCATTTTCATTANANANANATNNANNNNANTNATTATTTTATATTNTTANANTNAANNNNCATTCAGGTTGTATGAAAGGAAATTTTACTATATATATTTTTTAATAAATTGATTTTCCAGGTAAGAAGCCAATTAAAGCTAAGAGAAATTTTAATAAATTCTACATTTATTTTATTTTATAGCTAAAAATATTTCAGTTCGAATGAAAATAAATTTTAATAAAATCCGCAACTGAAAANNTTATANAANTNTTANAAAAAAAAAAAATTAATTAANNAAATATACAAAATTACGAAATGAAAAAACAAAATAAATACTTGAATGTATCAGTACAAAAATATAAAATAAAACAAAATAAATGTTAAAATAATACAGAATAATAAATTACAAAATTACAAAAGAAATATATAAATAAAATACAAAATAAATAAATGAAAAAAAAAAATACCTAAATGAAATAGTAAACAAAATATATAATTTAATTTAATTGAAAGAAAATAAAATAAATATAGTATATAAAATAAATAAAACAGAAAAAAATTATAANTTNNTNANTANNANNTTNTTAAAAANANNTANAATTATTTTAATAGGTTATGCAAGAAGTCTAATGTTTTTAATTGGCCTTGCGCTGATTATCACAGTTTGCTATTATATTGTTAAATGGACACGATTATTAAAATTATCAGATCAGATTATGGATAAAATTGATTTAGTAACAATTTATAATTTAGTAATTTAGTATTAGGAGAATATTTTACTTCTGAATTAACATTATTAGGAATTACTAAAATATTTAAACCATTACCAACACGTTTAATTAATTTTAATAATAACACTAAAATTGATTTTGTGTTTAATTTAACTCATGCTAGTGGAAATATTTCCTTTGGAACAATTACACATAAAGTTTCAACTAAAATTAACAATAAGGTTGATAAATAAGAATTTTATCGTATCCCAATTTTCACAATTCAACCCTATCATAAATTAACAGGACAATTTACAATGCAACCACGCGGGATAACAACTAAATTTTTTAATCCATTAAATTATATTAATTTACAAGATAATTTATTTGAAGAAAAATTTTTAGTTGGTGGTACATCTGAACGAGCAATTAAAACAATTTTAACACCACAAGTTCGAAAGAATTTATTTATTTTAGCAGGAAAAGTACCAACCATTCCAGCAGTTGATGTTGCTGAGGGGGTTTTAACGTTCTTATTTCAATCTTATTTAGTTAAAAGTTGAAATGATAAAACAATGGCATTAACAACAGTAGAATTTTCCGGAAAATTTGATAATATTATTCAAGATATTCTTGCAAAAATTGAAACTGATATTATTTGATTAAAAGAATGTTTTACATGGTTAAATCAATTTGACATTATGATTGTCTAATAAATAATTTTATAATTACTTATTTTATTTAATAATTACCAGAAGAGAGATGATAATAAATGGGAGAAAAGTTTTTTACAAATCAAAATCAGCAAAAATTATTAGTTGAATTAAATAATGAAATGTGTACTGCTGATGAAGTATGCTTTGTTTTTCCTTTTATTTCAAAGGCAATTATTAATAAAATTGAAGCATCAATTAAACATTGCTGAATGCAAAAAATTCCAATTCGAATTATTACAACAACTTTTGATGATTTAGCAGAATACAATAATTTATTAGAATTGACCCGTTTAGTAACAACTTATGATAATATCCAAGTCAAAGTTGAAGATAATTTAGAAAAACGAAGTGAACGAATTCATATTAAAGCTTCCCTTTTTAAACGATTCCATAGTATTTCAACCGTAATTCTTGGTTCTTCAAATTTAACTTATAAAGGAATGGTTACTGGGCGAGAATGAAATATTAAGTTAACAACAAAAAATAATCCTAATTTAGTTACGGAAATAATTGATGAATTTGAGCATTTATGAAATGAAGTTTTAGTTGATTTTAATGATGAAATCGCACGTAATCATTTATTAGAACGTATTAGTCAAAATCAATCAATGCGAATTGCAACAATGTTTAATCATACTGCAACTGAAATTTTAACCATTCGAAAATACTTATATGATTTTCAAAAAGCAATTGTGACAAAATTACAGTATCGTCGTCGTTGTGGTAAACAAGCACATTTAGTAATTATGGCAACGGGAACGGGGAAAACTGTTGTTGCTGCGTTTGATTATTTACACCAATTACAAGAAAATAATCATCAACCCTTGAAGTTGTTGTTTTTGGCTCATCAGAAAGAAATTTTAGACCAAGCCTTACAAACTTTTCGCAATGTTTTGATGGATCAAACTTTTGGAGAAGTAATGTATGAGGGTAAAGTAATACAGAATCAAACGTATATCTTTGCAACTATTCAAACCATGGCAAGTCGGTTACCACAGTTTGCGGCAAATTATTTTGATGTGGTTATTTTTGATGAAGCACACCATATTGCTGCTACAACCTTTGACCAAGTTTTTAATTATTTTCAACCACAACAAGTACTTGGATTAACAGCAACACCAGAACGAGAAGATGGTAAGTCCATTAAAAAATATTTTCTTGATGAATATGCCGAAGAATTACGACTATGAGATGCAGTTAATCAACGTTTATTATGTCCATTTGATTATTATTGTATTGATGATAATACGGTTGATTTAACTGGCGTTGATTTAAACGCTGATAATGAACTTTTTAAAAAGTTAAATACGAATGCTCGAAATGAGTTATTATTAAAAATGATTGATAAATATATTGGCTTATATGCAAAACCAGTTGCCTTAATTTTTTGTGTTACAACTGAACATGCTAAATTGGTAGCAACATTTTTACGAACAAACCATTTACGAGCAGATTACTTAACATCTGAAAATCGTGACTACCGCGCGCGGATTTTACATGAATTTAAAACAGGGCGAATTAATTATTTATGTGTTGTTAATATGTTTAATGAAGGAATTGATGTACCAGAAATTAATACTATTATTTTATTACGACCAACAAATTCAAAAACAGTTTATTTACAACAGCTTGGACGAGGGCTTCGTAAAACAGAATTAAAAAGTCGCTTAGAAGTTTATGATTTAATTAGTAATATTGATATCAAATATGATATTACTGTTGGGATTAAAAACTTATATGATCCGAAATTAACATCAATAAAGGGACTGTTAGCTAATGAAGGACTGCCTTATAATTGTACAATTACCTTAGAACAACGCTCACAAAAAATTATTTTAAATAACTTACGAAAATGATATGATAATCGGGCTCGAATTAAAACCCATATTCGTGAATATTATCAAAAATATCAAGAGGCAGGATTAAAACATTTACTAACTGATTATGATTTATCCTTATACCAATTTTATAATTATGTTAACGATTTTTATGTTAAAATTGGCCGAAATATTACGCATTATCATCAAAATGAAAATAATACTAATCGTAATAAAAATATTTTAAAACAATTTTTATTCTTAGATAGTTATCCAATTATTAATTATTTTATTTTACGTTTAAGTCAAACTATTACTGCTGATGCAATTAACCTTGAATATGATAATTTATTAATAACATCATTATTATATGAAGTAACAAGTATGAATGTTTTTACGCAATTATTTCCAAATTATTTAACGATTCCTGATTTAGTAACTTATTTTATTGACCAGCATCAAGTGATTGTGGCTGAATTATTGTTACTTTTACAATATAAATTAGAACATGAAACATTAAAAATGTATTCTAGTGCAGCAGCACCATTATTACCCGGGACAACTTATACTGTAAAACAAGTATTATCCGTAATTGGTCGAACTAATTTTTTATTATCACGAGGTGAATTACGAATTATTGCTTTTCAAGCAGGATATCTAACATTTGATCAAACAAAACAAGTTATTTTGGCGGATGAAGATGGTACTGGTTATGGAAAATTAACCAAATATTTACCTGATCAAAAGATATTTTATTGGTCAATTCCAGAAGTGATGACAATGGCTAATAAATTAGTGCGAGATATGCAAAATAGTGCAATAACCAAATACTTATTTTTACAAAATAAAATTAATTTAAAATGACCAAATTTAGGATTAAAATTATATTTTTTTGTTGGCTTTGGCAAGTATGACAGAATGTTAACAGACAATTATCTTACTGCAAAATTTTTTGTTCAACTTGAAGAAGAATAGATGATATTAAAATGTATTATTTATAATTGTAAGTAAAAAAGATTAATCCATTTCACCAGTTAAACAAAAATGTATTATAATTAAAGAATAGTATTATTTTATTAAAGAAGCCTATAGTAAAATGGAAAGTTTTAATCTTGAATACATTCGGAGTTTAGCGAGATTAGCAATATTTAATAATGCCGAACAGTTATACCAAACAAAAAAAATAACATTATTAAAAATTAATGAACAGAAAAGTTCAAGCGATAAAAAAGAATTAATGCTTTATTGCCAAGTATCGTCAAAACATAGTGGGGATTATTATGATGTTAATGTTGTTTTTACTTTAAGCAATAATTTAACTTTTTTAACACGGCAAAATTGTAGTTGTATTGACTATAATTTTCAACATCAAATTTTTCAGCATATTATTGCGGTTTTACTTTTTGTATTTTATGAATCAAACAATAATTTGGTTACTTGACGGTTATTTTTTACAACGACTGATCAACTATTAACAACATTTATTAATAAAAATAAACAAAATCATAGTTTAAAAGAACGAATTATTACTTGCCAATGTAGTTTAATTATTGATTCTACGTTGCAACAACCACCAGCAGTACAACTAAAGTTAGGATATGAAGGTGAGCAGTTGTTTGATATTAAAAATATTTATCATTTTTTGAGTTTTTTAACCAAACCTGTCCTTGATCCAGATTATTTAAAAGGTTATGAAATTTCACAAAAATTTACTTTTTATCCCAATAAAAGTACTTTTGCACCATTTACTGAAAAAGTAATTATGTTTTTAAAACAAGAATTTATTAATGTTAGTAGTTTTTTACAAACACAAAAAATGGATTTTTATGGGGTATCAATTACGAAAAGTTTTGGGTTTTCAGCATTTCAAACAGAACGATTTTTAAAACACATTAAAGGGGAAACAATTAAATTAATAATTGATGGGGAAGAATATTCTGATGTTAAAATTAGTGTTGATCAATATTAACCAGCCTTATCTATTCAACAAGAAGATAATGTTATTCAAATTATTAATAAAAAAGAAAATCCAATTATTTTAACAGCAACGCAACAAAGTTTCTTTGATACTAAACAAATTTTTTTATTAAACGATAAAGATACTTTTTTATTAGGATCAATTTATCAAACAATGGCATTAACAAAACACAACAAAATTATCTTTAATCCACAGCAAACTAATGATGTTATTAAAGAAATTGTTTCCTTATTAGATTATCCATATAAAGCAGTTCAAATTGACCCTATAATTTTAAATTCATTAGAAAAAACACCATTAGTTATTGAAAGCTATTTTGATTTTAAGAACAAAAAAATTATGTTACGACCTCTTTTTCTCTATGGAAAAATAACATTTGATTTACTAAATAAATCCAATAATGACAATAAAATTGTTTTATGAAATGTTTATCATGAGCAAGAATATTTAACATTTTGTAAACAAATTGGTTTTGTTCAAAAAGAGAATTATTTTGTCTTAAATGAATTGGAACATGTTTTAAAATTATTATCAAAAGATATTTTAACATTAGAAACGCTTTCACAAATTTTTTATACTGATAATTTTAAAAATGTACGTTTAATTGATTTTAAAGTAACAAGTACTACAATTAATGTTAATCAAAAAAAATGACTGGTTAGAATTTGATTTTAAACTTTCAAAACTTGATTATTCAGATTTAGGAGAAATTTTAAATGCAATTAATCGCAACCAGAAATATTATCAGGTAACAAATGGTAGCATTATTGATTTGCAAGAACAAACATTACAAAAATTTGCAACTTTAATTAATCAGTTTAATTTTAAACAAGAACAATTTATGCAAGGAAAATTACAAGTTCCAAAATATCATGCTTTAACAGTGTATAATAACTTAACTTTATGAGCTGAGTTTAATTGCTGTTTTAATGTTGATTTTGAGAATTTAATTACAAAAATTAAGCATTTAGAAGAAAATGAATTTAGTGTTCCAGCATCATTAGCATCTATGATGTGTGATTTTCAAAAAAAGGTTATTTTTGATTAAAAACCTTAGCTTCGTTAGGGTTTGGTGGTATTTTAGCAGATGAAATGGGATTAGGAAAAACATTACAAACAATTAGCTTTATTTTAAAGGAATATGAATTAAATCGAGAAATGGAACCGGTTTTAATTATTGTTCCAGCAGCATTAATCTATAATTGAAAAAAGGAAATTGATCGGTTTGCACCAATGTTACAAACATTAGTTATTGCTGGGGAACGAAAAACACGGGAAATGTTATTTACCAAAATTAACCAATGGCAAGTGGTTATTACCTCTTATCCATTATTACGCCGTGATATTCATTATTATCAACAAATTTTCTTTCAATGTTGTTTTTTAGATGAAGCACAACATATTAAAAACCCACAATCAATTAATGCAAAAGTGGTGAATACTTTAAAGACAGAGATTCGGTTTGCCTTAACAGGAACGCCAATTGAAAATAATTTAACTGAATTATGGTCAATTTTTAATTTTATTTTACCTGGCTTTTTATTACAACATCAACAATTTCAAAAGCGATATGAAATTCCAATTGTTCTTGAACAAAACGAAGCAATTAAAAAAGAATTATTACAAAAAATTGCACCATTTATTTTGCGACGTTTAAAACAAGGGGTAATGAGTGAATTACCACCAAAAATTGAAAATAAAATTTTAGTAGAAATGACAGCACGACAAAAGAAAATTTATGCTGCATATGCTAATGCTGCTCGAGAAGAAATTAATAAAATTTTAACAGCTGGACAATATAAGCAAAATCGTTTAAAAATTTTTGCTACCTTACTAAGTTACGGCAAATTTGTTGTGACCCAAGTATTTTGGATAAGTGCTAAATTAGATGAATTACGTGATATTTTTGGTGATCTTGCTGGAAGTGGTCATAAAATATTAATTTTTTCACAATTTACTACTGTTTTAAAACGAATTAAAGCAATTGTTGAAGAAATCGGTTTACAATATTTTTATTTAGATGGGAAAACTCGTTCGGAAAGTCGTGTGCTAATGACACAAAAGTTTAATGAGGATACAACAGTTAATGTTTTTTTTAATTTCTTTAAAAGCTGGTGGGGTTGGTTTAAATTTAACAGCAGCGGATGTTGTTATCCATTTTGATCCATAATGAAATCCTTCCGTAGAAAATCAAGCAACAGATCGTGCTCATCGTTTTGGACAGCAGAATACTGTTCAAGTAATTAAGTTAATTGCAAAAGGAACTATTGAAGAAAAAATTTTAACAATTCAAGATAATAAACAAGCTGTAATTGATGCTGTTTTAAATAATAATTCAGAAAATGCTAATTTTACAAAATTCTCAGAAACAGAATTACGAAATATTCTTGAGTTATAAAAATAAAGGAAATAACAAAAAAGTATAATAATTTTTAAAAATATTTTTACATAGCAAAAAAGTTGTTAAAGGCACGAGGGTGCTTTTTTTTATTATTTATTTATTCAATATAATGATAAGTATCTTATTGAAGGAAGGTGACATATTAATGAAAAAGTTATTAACGCTTTTTAGTGCTTTTGTGTTAGGTAGTGGTAGTGTGTTTGCGGTGGCTAGTTGTAGAACACGGCCAAAGCACAATATTGATGATGAAGAAGTAAATGATAATAAAGATCTTGAAATTTTAAATCAGATCAAAGTCAAAGTACGCCAAACGTTGACAGCATGGTGGGATACAAAGACAACAATTGATATTAATAATGATTACTTGGATTAAATACCATTTTTTACAGAGTTATTAGGAGAGTTAAAAACAAGGGATGATCACTTAACTTTAACAGGTGAAACAATTAGTAAATATCGTTTTTTAACACAGTTGCTTACTGGATTTAAAGCAGAGTTTGTTAATTTAAATCAAAGTTTACGAGATCGCTATTTAAATTATTATGTGGATACTATGCCGTTGTTAGCGGATAATGATATTTCATTTACTTTGTATCATATTAATTTTGATATTAGACTTCTTGCATAACCTATTAAAATAATTGTAAATATTTTTAAAAAGATACTAATAGCAAATTATAATTTTAATTAATTATGTCTTTTATTTAAAAATTTAATATTTTCCTACAACGAAAAATGACTTTT
>NZ_MQTY02000035.1:0-9256 GCF_016082285.1 Spiroplasma sp. Moj | reverse complement strand
AGGCGACATAAAAGCATAAATTTTTTAACACCAACTGAAGCTGTGTTAAAATTTTTAAAAGACTAACTGGTCTAAAATGTATATGGTACCTCACATAATTTGGTATTTTTTAAAATTGAAATTTTTGATTCTTTAAATAAAGCATAATCATGTTTTTTTCCAAGCGAAAAACTTGTTGCAATNATNGAACAATATCTTAATATGGCTCGTTTTATTTTAGAACACGGGCAAGAAAAAGATGATCGAACAAATACGGGAACAATTTCTTTTTTTGGTTATCAAATGCGTTTTAATTTAAGCAAAGGCTTTCCACTTTTAACAACAAAAAAAGTTCATTTTAAGTCAGTAGTTTATGAATTATTATGATTTATTAAAGGCGATACTAATATTAAATATTTAGTAGATCATGATGTTCGAATTTGAAATGAATGACCATATGAAAAATATCAAGCATCAGCAAAATATAATAATGAAACATTAGCTGAATTTGTTGAAAAAATTAAAACTGATGCAAATTTTGCTGCTGAATTTGGTGATTTAGGACCAGTATATGGGAAACAATGACGAAACTTTAACGGAGTTGATCAGTTAGCAAAATTATTAGAAAATTTAAAAAAGAATCCATATTCACGTCGTCATATTATTAGTGCCTGAAATCCAGAAGAAGTTGATGAGATGGCTTTACCACCATGTCATACTTTAATTCAGTTTTATGTTTCAAAAGATAATAAATTAAGTTGTCAATTATATCAACGTAGTGCGGATGTTTTTTTAGGAGTCCCTTTTAATATAGCAAGTTATGCTTTATTAACCCATTTAATTGCCCAAGTTGTTGGTTTAGATGTTGGCGATTTTGTCCATACTTTAGGAGATTGTCATATTTATAAAAATCATTTTAATCAAATTAAAGAACAATTAACACGTTCTCCGCGAAAATTACCAACTTTGAAGTTAAATCAAACCATTACTTCGTTATTTGATTTTAAATTTGAAGATATTATGTTGGAAAATTATGACTCAGCCCCATTAATTAAAGGAACTGTCGCAGTATAATGATTAAGTTATTATGAGCAATGGATGAAAATAATTTAATTGGTCAAAATAACCAATTACCATGACATTTAAGAGAAGAATTACAGCATTTTAAAGAAACAACATTAGGGCAAACAATTTTATTTGGTCGATTAACTTATGAAGGAATTGGACGACCATTATCGAAACGAAAAACATTAGTTTTAACAAGACAACTTGATTATCAAATTAATCATCCGGATGTGGAAGTAGTAACTGATTTAACAGCAATTATTAATTTTTATCATCAAAATCCAAACGAAGATATTTATATTTGTGGGGGCAAAAAAAATTATGAGGCAACATTACCATATGCTGATGAATTAATCATTAGTTATATTAAGGGAAAATATCAAGGTGATACTTATTTTCCTTCGTTTGATTTAAACCAATTTACTTTAATTAAATCAAACGAATATCAGCAATTTGTAATAAAATATTATAAAAGAAAGGAACAAAGTTAAAATGTTAAATATTTGAAAAATTTTTCTGACATGACCACGATTTTTACGAACAATTACTAAGGCAAGAAGTATTAGTAAAAAAATTAAACGAGATCCAAATATTGTTTCAGAAGAATATCGTTATCATTGATTACAAAAACGAACACGCTATATGTTATGAGTGCACGATGTTAAAATAATTGTTCATGATCGTGATAATTGAATTGATAAGGGTTGTTTAATGATTGCAAATCATCAATCGAATGTGGATCCGGCATTATTATTTGCTCTAAATGATTTTAATAAAACCGCACCTTGTGCATTTATTGCTAAAAAAGAATTACAAGATAATCGAACATATCGAAATTTCTTAACATTAATTGATGTTTTATTTTTAGATCGGGAAAACCCTCGTCAGGCCTTAGAAGTTATTAAAGAGGCAAATGATTTAATTCGTGTACCACGAACAATGGTTGTTTTTCCGGAAGGAACACGAAGTCGCAGGCAAGAAATGGGAGAATTTCATGCTGGAAGTTTTAAAATTGCCCAGAAAGCACATGTTCCAATTATTCCTGTTTCAATTGTTAACTCTTATCCAATTTTTAATAAAGAATTTAAAAAAAGAGGGAAAAAGTATGTTCATGTTGTGTTTCATAAGCCAATTAAGCCAGATACGTTTATGACCAAATCAACTGAATTAATTGCAAATAATGTTAAACAAATTATTCAAAAAGGAATTGATCAATATCAAGATGTTGATCATAAAAAAGCTTATGAAGAATATAAAACTTCATTAAAGAAAAAAACAACTTAAAAAAAGAAGGTATTGAATAGTGAATATTTTAGAATTAATTGATAAAAAGAAAAATGGACAAGAGTTATCACGAGAAGAAATTAGCTTTATTGTCAAAGGATATACATCAGGGATTATTCCAGATTATCAAATGTCAACTTTTTTAATGGCAATTTATTTTCAATCAATGTCAGTTACAGAAATTTCGTTTTTAACTGAAGCAATGATTAATTCAGGGGAAGTATATGATTTAACTACAATTCCTGGTTTTAAAGTTGATAAGCATTCTTCTGGTGGAGTTGGTGATAAGGTTAGTTTAATTTATGCGCCTTTAGTTGCTGCATTTGGTTTAAAGGTGGCAAAAATGTCAGGACGGGGATTAGGCCAAACAGGAGGAACAATTGATAAGTTGGAAAGTATTCCTGGTTTTAAAGTTGAACTTTCTTTTAATGAATTTAAGGATGTTATTAATAAAACAAATTTATCAATTATGGCTCAATCTGATAATCTTGTTCCTGCTGATAAAAAGATTTATGCCTTACGGGATGTGACGGCAACAGTTGATTCATTACCATTAGTGGCAGCAAGTATTATGTGTAAAAAAATTGCGACCGGTAGTGATGGAATTGTATTAGATGTTAAATGTGGTAGTGGCGCTTTTATGAAAACAATATCTGATGCACGGAAATTAGCACAAATTATGGTTGAACTTGGAATTAAATTTAATAAGAAGATTGCTGCTGAAATTACTAATATGACAGAACCATTAGGCCGTACTATCGGTAATGCAATTGAAATTTATGAAGCATTACAAACATTACGAGGAAAAGGACCTGATGATTTGACTTACATTGTATGTGAAGCAGCAGCTTTAAGTTTATGCCAAGCAGGGCTTTTTAAAGATTTAGCAATGGCAGTTAAAGCTTGTGAAAAAAAATTACAAACAGAAGAGCCGTTAAATTACTTCCGTGCTTTTGTGAACGAGCAAGGTGGAGATTTAAGTTTTATTGATAATGATTTAACTTTAAAAGAAGTATTAAAAGTAAAAAATATAGTTGAAATTAAAGCAACCCAATCGGGATTTATGGAAATTATTGATACTAATGAGTTAGGATTATTAGCTGTTCGTTTAGGAGCTGGCCGTAATACAAAAGATGAAACAATTGATTATCATGCTGGTATTTATTTAAACAAAAAAACTGGTGAAAAAGTTGCAAAAAATGATGTTGTAATGACTTTATATACTAACCGTTATTTTACTGCCCCAGTTTATGATTGAGCACAACGAACTTTTCGAATTGTTTCAACAAAACCACCACAAGAAGAATTAGTTTATGAGATAATTCAATAAAAGTGATGCTTTAAGTTAATCAATTTTTTGTTTTAATATCTTTAATTTTTTTTAAAATGGCGGTATTATTAACTAAGAAAATAAACATGGGAGAGAAAGAATGTTACATTTGCCGCGCTATGAAGTAAAACTTGATAATTTTTCAGGACCATTAGATTTATTGTTGCATTTAGTTAAAGAAAAAGAGATGGACATTTTTGCAATTAAATTGACAGAAATTACTGATCAATTTTTAGCGTATATTAGAGAAATGGAACAATTAAATATTGAAATTGCATCAGAATATTTAACAATGGTAAGTTATTTAGTTGAGACAAAAACAAAATTAGTGTTACCAAAAGAAGAAGTTGAAATTGATGATAATTATGAAAAAAATGCTCGTGATGAACTAATTAATCGTTTACTAGAATATAAAAAAATTAAAGAAGTTAGTCAATATTTTAAAGATCAACATCAAGAGGGAATTCGCTATTTGTCAAAACCACGAACAATTATTAAAGGAAATCAAATTAAAGAAGAAGATTTACCATTATCGCCAAAAATTAATATTGATAAATTAACTAATAGTTTTTTAAAAATGTTAGAACGAATTAATGCAGCAAAACCATTAGAATCAAATATTGTTATTACTGAAGTTTCTCCAGAAGAAATGGCGGAGCGAATTATGGCATTATTAGCGCAAGATGATAAAGAATGAAGATTAGAAGAATTGCTATGTAATTTTACTTTATCATTACAAGTTTTTGTTGCTTGTTTTATTGCTTTATTAGATTTAGCTCGTCATCAAAAAATTGAAATTGAGCAATACCAACATTTAGAAGCAATTTACATTAGACCATACTTACAGAAAGAGGGGAATTAAATTAGATGAATTTAAATGAAAAAATGGCTGTTTTAGAAGGACTATTATTTATCAGCGGTGATGAAGGAATTAATTTAAAAGAAATTGCTCATATTCTTGAAATTTCTGTTCCTGAGTGTGAGGAGGTTTTAGCAAAATTAAAAGTAGAATATCAAACTAATAATAATCGTGGATTAACAATAACATCTTTTGCTGATAAATATCGCTTAGCAACAAAGCAAGAATATTATCAATTTTATTTAAAATTAGCTAATAATAAAATAGAAGCACGTTTATCACAAGCAGCATTAGAAACATTAGCAATTATTGCCTATCGTGGACCCATTAGTAAACCAGAAATTGAAGAGTTACGGGGAGTTAATTCTGACAGTGTTATTAACAAATTACGCGCACGTGATTTAATTGATGAAGTTGGTAAAAGCGAATTACCAGGGAAACCAATGACATATCATATTACTGAAGAATTTTTAAAAGTTTTTAATTTAACTTCTTTAGCAGATTTACCAAAAATTAAGGAAACTGTGATAGAAAAAGAAAAGGATTTATTTAAATAATGGAACGCTTACAAAAAGTTATTGTAGCAAAAGGTTATTGTTCACGACGAAAAGCAGAAGAATTAATTATTCAAGGACAAGTTAAAGTTAATAATATTGTGGTAACAACGTTAGGTACTAAAGTTAGCAAAAATGATCAAATACAGATAAACAATCAAATCTTTACGAATAAAAATGCAAATAAGGTTTATTTGATGTTGAATAAACCACGAAATTGTGTTTCAACGATGTATGCCCCGCAACATCGCAAAACAGTTTTAAACTATGTTAAAGGTGTTTCAGAGCGAATTTATCCGGTGGGTCTTTTAGACTATGATACTAGTGGGCTTTTGCTATTGACTAATGATGGAGAATTTACTAATATTATTACACACCCAAGTCATATTAAATAAGACATATCATGTTTTGGTTTCTGGTTATCTTTCAAAACAACAACTACAAAAATTAGCAACAGGACTTGAAATTGAACCATGAATTATAACAAGCAAAGCGCAAGCAAAATTAGTAAAATATGAAGAAGCAAAAAATGTTTCGATTCTTCTATTAACAATTCATGAAGGCAGAAAACATCAAGTTAAAAA
Organism: Spiroplasma sp. Moj; assembly: GCF_016082285.1. Taxonomy (NCBI): domain Bacteria; kingdom Bacillati; phylum Mycoplasmatota; class Mollicutes; order Entomoplasmatales; family Spiroplasmataceae; genus Spiroplasma; species Spiroplasma sp. Moj. The sequence continues at coordinate 3,601 of NZ_MQTY02000035.1, read as the reverse complement.
AATGATACAAGCATTAGGACATGAAGTTATTAAATTGCAATCGGTTTTTTACAATTAGATGAAACATTAAAGCCTGGTGAATGACGTTATTTAAAACCCAAAGAAATTAAACGTTTTTTTGGAATAGCATCACACTTAAAAACAAAATAAAGGAGAAAAAAAACAATGCGGATTACATTAGCAGGAGTTGTTGGAGTAGGGAAATCAACTGTTAGTAAGCTATTGGGAGAAAAACATCATTATATGGTAATGGATGAGCCAGTTGAGGAAAATCCATATTTAGATCAGTATTATGCTGATCCAAAAGATATGGCTTTTAAAATGCAAGTATATATGGTAATGGCGCGTAGTAAACAATTAAAACAAGCAAAAATAACATCTAATATTATTTTTGACCGTAGTATTTTAGAGGATCCAATTTTTGTTGATGTCTTATATGAACTAGGATATATGAATACAACAGATTATAAAGTTTATAAAGAATTTTATGATGTTGTTGTTTTACAAAGTTTATATTTAGATGAAAACATTAAACCAGAATTAGTTGTTTATTTACGAGTTGATCCAGAAATAGCAATTGAACGAATTACCAAAAGAGGCCGAGCTAGTGAACAAAATATTGGCAGCGCTTATTGAACATTATTAAACCGAAAATATGAGGAATGATATGAACGCTCAAAAGATAAGTTTAATTTTTTAGTTATTGATGCCAATCATAAAACACCAGAAGAAATTGTTGCCATAATTTCAGAAAAATTAATTGAAAAGAAATAAGACAATAAAAAAACTAGTGTCAACACTAGTTTTTATTTGTTTAAATTTGCCCTAATCCTTTTTCTTTTCAAATTTTCATTACAGCATCTTTTCCTTTTGTTTCTAAAATATCTTTGTATTCTAAATAACGTTCTTGACATTCTTTAATTTCTTTTAAAGCTTGGTCTAAGCCACTTCAACCATTAATTTTAACTTCTTTTTTTTGCAAAGTTTTATATTGTAAAAAGAAAGTTTTAATTTCATTTCGTATTGCTAATGGAACATCTTCTAAAGTTTGAATATGATTAAAACGCGGATCATCAGCCATCACAGCCATTAATTTTGTGTCAATTTCCCCGTTATCAATCATATTAATTGTTCCTAAAATACGAACATTGATTTGACAACCAGGAATTGTGGGGTAAGTGCTTAATGAAATTACATCAAGGGGATCACCATCTCAATCTAATGTGTTTTCAATAAAACCATATTCTCCTGGATAAAAATTAGCACCATATAAAACCCGGTCTAAAACAATTCGCCCTGTTTTAAGATCATATTCATATTTATGACCAGACCCCTTAGGGATTTCAACGATAATTGGTAAAATATTATTTTTACTCATTATTTTTCTTCCTTTCATTACTTTCCTAATTATTAATATAGCATAGAAAGGCAAATAATGTTATGTCTTTTTAAAATCCTTTTTATTTTTTTGCAGTAAAGTCAAATAAAAGTATTGTATTATATTCAAAAAAAATAAAAGATAATTATTATTTTTATGTAAGTTATAAATTTAAAAAACAAATAAATTAAATTATATATTAATATATTTTTAATAGAATTAATAAATTATTTTTTATTTATTATTTTTAAAAAAAATGAAAAATTTTGGTAATTTTATCAATTTTAGGTATACAATGAAAGTAAGAAAAGAAACTATGAAAAAACAAAAAATTGTATTAAAATGTATAAATTGTATTAAATTACCAAATTATCAACCTTAAAAAAATAAAAAATTGATAAATTTAGGAGGCCAATTACTATGAATACATTTTAAAATACATTACATTAGCAGGACTTGCAGCAGTACCTGTTGCAACTGCAACTTCATTACCAATCTTAGAAACCAATAGCAATACTGCTATTTCATCAAGTAGTTTGTTACAAGATGCAGCTACTATTGAAGAAAAAGCTGCTAAAGCTATTGCTAATCAACTTCGTCTTGAACCAGCAGATGGGTCATCATTAACAGAAGGACAAAAATTAAATGAAGCAAAAAAAGTAATTTTCAACCAGATTGATAGCGTTAAATTTGATGCAATCGCTTCAATTGAAAATGATATGGATGCTAGAGAAATTACTAAAGCTATTAACAATCTTACTATTGATAATTTAGAAATTCCAAAAGGAGATACTAAATCACTAAAAATTAGTTATCAAACAATTTCAATTAATTTAAAAATTAATAACACAAATAATCTTATGAGTGTTATGTTAATTAATGTTAAAACAATTGGTAGTGGAACTGGCGATGAATATAATTTATTGCAAGAAAGAGCTTCTATTGAAGAAAAAGCTGCTAAAGCTATTGCTAATCAACTTCGTCTTGAACCAGCAGATGGGTCATCATTAACAGAAGGACAAAAATTAAATGAAGCAAAAAAAGTAATTTTCAACTAGATTGATAGCGTTAAATTTGATGCAATCGCTTCAATTGAAAATGATATGGATGCTAGAGAAATTACTAAAGCTATTAACAATCTTACTATTGATAATTTAGAAATTCCAAAAGGAGATACTAAATCACTAAAAATTAGTTATCAAACAATTTCAATTAATTTAAAAATTAATAACACAAATAATCTTATAAGTGTTATGTTAATTAATGTTAAACCAATTGGTAGTGGAACTGGCGATGAATATAATTTATTGCAAGAAAGAGCTTCTATTGAAGAAAAAGCTGGAAAAGCTATTTTTGACCAAATTCGTGAAAATCCAGTTGATGGATCGTCATTAACAGAACGTGAAATAATCAATAGCGCAAAAGATTTAATATATAATAAAATTGATGAAGTAAAAGTTGATGCAATCACTTCGATAACTGATGATATGAATGCTAGAGAAATTACAGCCGTAATTAATGATATTAAAGCATAAGATTTAATAATTCCAAGTGGAGATACTAAACTTTTAAAAGTTGGATATCAAAAAATAACAATTAATTTAAAAATTAAAGAAACAAATAATATTATGTCTGTAATCTTAGTTAATGTTAAAGCACTTGAAGTTTAATAAACAGTAAAAAATCATTAGAATAAAATTAATACTAAAATTGCTTCATATAAATAAATTGTATGAAGCAATTTATTTAATTATTAAAAAATAAAAAAGGAGATGAATTACTATGTATAAATTAATTAAATGCCTTACATTAGCAGGATTTTTAACTGGACCAATTGTTACATCAACTTCATTACCAAGTTTTAACTCAAATCAAAATGTTTTAAAAGATTCTGATTGTAACTGTGGATTAGAAGCAATTGCTTTAATTTACATTAAAGAAGCAATTGGTGAAATTGAATCAGTTGATGGATCAACTTTACATGCAGGACAAACTTCTTATAGTACTGCTTTCCAATTATTATGAATTGCAATTGAGCAATCTAAAATTAAAGCAGTAGAAAAAGCAAACAATATTAGTGATAAAAATGTCAGAGAAGAGATTATTACATTAGACTTCTTGCATAACCTATTAAAATAATTGTAAATATTTTTAAAAAGATACTAATAGCAAATTATAATTTTAATTAATTATGTCTTTTATTTAAAAATTTAATATTTTCCT
>NZ_MQTY02000034.1:0-9329 GCF_016082285.1 Spiroplasma sp. Moj | reverse complement strand
TGCTATTAGTATCTTTTTAAAAATATTTACAATTATTTTAATAGGTTATGCAAGAAGTCTAATATAATCTTTTTGTAATCAAAATAATAATCGCTCAACAATTAACCTAGGATTTGTAATTAAATTATTATTTTTTAAATTTAAATATTCAACATAATAATTTAAACTACTAAAAAAATAACTAAATAACCCAAGACTAGTAATTAACATGATAAGTTTTAAAAAATTAACTGTAATTGCACTATCATTTTTATTAATCCAATTTATTAAGCAAATAACACTTTCCAACAAAAACTCAATTATAAAGCAAACAATAGTAAGGATACTCAAAATATAAATAATATTATTCGGGTTTAATGAATAATTTGTTCCATTATAATTATAAACAATCCATTCTTTGATGTTTCATTGAAAAATACCAGATAAAAAAATATAAAAAGTCAAAAGAATTTGAACGGTTGTAACAGCAATTAAAGTAATCTTAAAATTCTTTTCAAACATTAACCACATTCAGAACTTTTGAAAATCTAATTTTTTTGTTAAAAAAACTAATTTTTTTGGGTGAATAATATTTCAATCGTAATATTCTCATTTGTAAAATTTGTAAATTATCATTATTTTCTTGAATTTTACAATTAAAAAAGTTGTAATTTTATTATAAAATTTACCATTTGTTTTACAAATTAAATATTTATCTAGAAACTGAAACAAACTAATATTGTTAAAAATAGACACTTTAACTTGGTTATCATTCAAGTCATATTCACTAAAAATACTTTTTAATGTTTGGCGATTAAAATAAATAATTGTTTTTCATTGATATAAATAAGTTATTATTGATATAAATAAGTTATTATAAAGAATAAAATAAAAATACTAATAGCTGTTGTAATAGCATAAAAAATCTTTCGTGACAATAATCTTCATTCTGGCAAATAATTATTACTAAAAGTAAAATCTGATGTTAAAAATAATAAAAACAATTGCAATACATTTAGAATTAAACCAATATTAATAACAACTAATAAAAAATAAAATAATTTACTAGCGATTCAACTTTCACTATTTTTTTTATTTTTAAAATGTTTTAATAAATAAATTCCTTCTCAACCACTACCAAAAAGAAGAAATAAAATATTTAAAACAATAAAATATTTTAAAGATACTAAATCTGTCATACTTTTCTCCTTCCTTAAGTAATTTTAAAAGAAACATGTGTCCCAACAGTTCCGGCTGCATGATTAATTTTAAGATAATTTTTATTGCTACTTTTAAATCAGGCAAAAACATATGGTAATCCCCCATGGTCAGCACTCTTTCATAAATTTTTTAGTTAAGTTGTTGGTGACCACAAATCTAAGTCATTCGGCTGTGCACCTTTTTTCAAAACAACATTTACATCATTTGCTTGCATAAAATGTGAATTATGAACATGTGCTGATCACTTAATTAAATAATCAGTTACATCATTAACAATTTCCACAATAGTTGTTGTTCCAGCATATGTTTTGTTAGCAATAGGTTTCCAATCAATATTTCTTCAGTCTTTAGCATTAAAATCATTACTGTCAATCGAAACATTTCAAACTGATAAGAACTCTGGTTTTTTATAAAAACTAAATCCTTTACTTTCTAGGATTACCTTATAATTACTTTCAACAACTGTGGAATTAAATATTAAAATTGCTCTTGATGCATCAAATTTAACAAAGTTACTACTATCTTTTTTGACTTTAATTTCCAAGTTAAAGAATTCAAATGGTAACGGATTATTGTCATTTCACATTTTTTTGTTTTTAAATATAATATGCTACAATCTCCTCGTATCCTTCTTCGGTTTGAAAAATATTATTAATATTTTGTACAAATCCTGCTATTAATTTAGCATTATCAAATGGCACTGGATTATCAGAATAAAATAAGACACTATTTTTTAAAATATTTAATTCAGTTAAATCAACATTAGTATTAATTGTAATTCATTTTTCATTTTGGTAATGACCATAATTATTTGGTGTAATATGAATTGAAAAATAAGTAATTGGTAATAAGTTTCGTACAGCACTAAAGTCAATTAAATAATTTGAATTAGGTGTCGTATGATAGCCATAATAAATATCAACATTAATTTTAAAAAGATCAATTTCTTCAAAATTAATTTGAATAATTTTAAGAATAGTACTCCGCAAAGTTTGAAACCCGCCAAGTTCACTACCTAACATTTGATCAACTGTTCATGAATAATTTTGAAATACTGTTTCATCAATTTGTGCTAAATCAAAATTAAGATTCTCTTCTTGTGTAATTTTACAAGCAATAAGCGGACTAATATTTCCAAATAAGATAGTTCCTAATAATAATGACTCTAATAACTTCTTCATAATCCTCCTTTATAACAAATTAACATACATAAATAATTCATAAACTTGTTCTCCTATTGTTTTTCCATAATTTAAACTTGGTTGTTCAAACACAACATCATCTAATGTAAATTGGGTTGGATATCACTTATATTTATTATCTCTTGTTGTTGAAACAGGAAAACCAATTGCATTTAGGACTCGATTTAAATCATATTTTTTGTCTGTATATATTTCCATTAATATCATCATTTTATGGACCATTTCCATTCCGTCAATATAATTTTTAAAGCGAACACTATAACGCGGACCATTAATATTTCCAACATAAACTAAATTATCATCTCCCGATTCAAATTGACCATTCATTTCTTTTTTAGCATAATAATCATCTCGATATAAATCATATGACCATCTTACATAACCATTTGCTCCTAATTTATAAGCCATTAAAGGTCTTCATACTTGTTCACTATTATCAGATTGAATATATGCTGCTGGAAAATTATTTCAAGAAGTATAAATCATAGTTGCATTCCCAAATGTTTTACGACGAAGAATATTACTTCGTAATTTATAAATATTAATATTATTAAATTTTTCGACTATTTCACGGTATTGCAAAATCATTTGGTCATATTTGTTAACAAAAATATTTTGAATATCATCTTCATCAAATGGATTATAGCGAAAACGCCAACCAGCAAAAATACTAGATTTAATAAGATTATAAGAGTCATTTTCAGCCACATTTTTCATTGTTAATTCATTAGTTTTATCTGCTAATTCATCAAACGATTCATATAAAGTAATTTGTTTACCATTTGGTGTTAAGTATTCTGGTTTGTTTCAAATTGAATTTCAGTGATTTGATAATGCTTTAATAAATTTACTATGAATTGTTTTTAAATAAGCATCAAAGTTTTTCCCAGGCATACCATTGCTTGATTTTACTAATTCAGCATTAAATGTACGTTGAGGACCTTTTTTAGCCACATTTTTAAGGTAAAAAAGGTAAAGGCTCCTGGTTCCATTGCTGAAAACATAAACTCCGTAAATCCTAATTGAGCAGCAACTTTTAAATATTCATCAAATGCATTAAAATCAAATTCTCATTCTCAATCTGGATCATTAAAAACAACATTTAAATCACTACTTTTAATATAATCTTCGTATTCTTCATCAGTTCATCCTTCTGATGATTTATTTAATTTTCCTACTCATTGAATTAATTGATAATTTCATCCAGGACCATATAAATAAAATGTATTAGATTTTTTTAATGCTTGTAAATGTGCTAATAAATATGGCCACATTTTTGGGGATAAATAACTTGGTAAATTATTATCAAAAGGACCAATTTTGTCATCAAGTTCTTTTACACTTGCTCTTTTCTGTCTTAAATTATCACCAGTATCAATATATTTCATACCATTTGAAGGAAATGATATCGCACTAAAACCAAATCGTTCATGCATTGGTTTATTTGAATCATCAGTTTTTAAAAGATAATTTTTAATTTCAATACTAAACTTACGTTCAATACTAGTTTTAATTTTACCATTAAAACGAAAACTTAATTTTATCGTAAAATTTTGAATTCCCGGCTTTGCTTGTGACCCAATAAAAAGACTAATTCAAAGCGGTTGAACATCATATGTTAATTCAGACAATGTATTTTCTCCTAGCGCATCAGGCATATATTAGACTTCTTGCATAACCTAGTTATTTTAAAATTCCTATAAAATAATTTAATTAAGCTATTTAGTGAATTTTCATATAAATAGTATTTCTGACATAAATTAAAATAATTAATGACATTTTGATAAATATAATTTATTTCTTTTGTAAGTTTTTGTTGTAAATATCATTTTTTTATTTTTCGTTGTAATGAATATAATTCATTTTCAGTTGGAATGCTTGTTACCATATACTTTTTCATTTTAATCTCCATTCTAATTTAAAGACTAAATCAGTGGTCTAAAATGTATATGGTTTTCACAGGAATATTGAGAATAAATCTTGACTTAATTTTTTGTTTTATGTAATATTATATATGGATTGTATTCTTTGATACACTCGGATATGTGAAATAGAAAGGAGAAAGCTTAATGCCAACAATTAATCAATTAGTGCGTAAACCACGTAAAGATAAAGTGTGAAAAACAAAAGCTCCTGCTTTAAACAGAGGGCTAAACTCTTTACAAAAAAAACCTACTAATGTTACAGCACCACAAAAAAGAGGTGTTTGTACAAGGGTTGCAACAATGACACCCAAAAAACCGAACTCAGCGTTACGAAAATATGCTCGTGTGCGTTTAACAAACGGAATGGAAGTAACAGCATATATTCTTGGTGAAGGACATAACTTACAAGAACATAGTGTTGTATTAATCCGTGGTGGAAGGGTTAAAGATTTGCCAGGGGTTCGTTACCATATTATTCGTGGTACTTTAGATACTGCTGGAGTTAATAACCGCCAACAAGGAAGATCACTATATGGAACAAAAAGACTAAAAGCTGCAAAAGCTTAATTAAACAGAAAGGAAGATTATTACAATGCGTAAACGCCAAGCAGAGAAAAGAGATGTTTTACCAGATCCAATTTATAGTTCAAAATTAGTAACACGTGCAATTAATAAAATTATGATTGATGGGAAAAGAGGAGTTGCTCAAACAATTTTATATGGAGCATTTGAGATTGTTAAAGAAAAAACAAAGACTGAACCGTTAGAAGTTTTTAATAAAGCAATTGAAAACATTACGCCACATTTAGAATTAAAAGTTCGCCGAATTGGGGGAGCTAATTACCAAGTTCCAATTGAAGTAAATGAAGATCGTAAAGTTACGTTAGGATTAAGATGATTAATTAATTATGCAAGATTACGTAATGAAAAAAGTATGATTGATCGTTTAGCAAATGAAATTATTGATGCTTCAAATGTAATTGGGGGAGCAGTTAAGAAAAAAGATGATACTCATAAAATGGCGGAAGCTAATAAGGCTTTTGCTCATTATCGTTGATAAAAAATAGAAAAGGAAAAGAAAAATGGCAAGAGAATATTCTCTAGAAAATACGAGAAATATTGGAATTATGGCACATATTGATGCTGGAAAAACTACAACAACAGAACGCATTTTGTTCCATACTGGGAAAATTCATAAAATTGGTGAAACCCATGATGGAGCTAGCCAAATGGATTGAATGGCTCAAGAACAAGAACGTGGAATTACAATTACTTCTGCGGCAACAACGGCGTTTTGAAAAAATATGCGCTTAAATATTATTGATACTCCAGGGCACGTTGATTTTACTGTTGAAGTAGAAAGATCATTACGTGTGTTAGATGGAGCAGTAGCTGTTCTTGATGGACAATCAGGAGTTGAACCCCAAACAGAAACGGTTTGACGTCAAGCAACTACATATGGTGTACCACGGATTGTCTTTGTTAATAAAATGGATAAAATTGGAGCTGACTTTTTATACTCAGTAAAAACAATTCATGACCGTTTACAAGCAAATGCTCATCCAGTTCAAATTCCAATTGGAGCTGAAGACCAGTTTACAGGAATTATTGATATCGTTGAACGAAAAGCTTATCATTATGATGGAGCAGCAAACGAAGAAGCAAAAGAAATTCCAATCCCAGATGATTTAAAAGACTTAGTTGAAGAATACCGAATGAAATTAATTGAAGCAGCGGTTAACTTTGATGAAGATTTAATGATGAAATACTTGGATGGTAATGATATTTCAATTCCAGAAATTAAAAGTGCAATTCGTACTGCAACATTAACTGGTGATTTTTTCCCAGTCTTTTGTGGAAGTGCTTTTAAAAACAAAGGAGTTAAATTAATGTTGGATGGGGTAATTGATTATTTACCTTCACCACTTGATATTCCATCAATTAAAGGTGTTCTAGAAGATGGGACTGAAGTTGAACGTCATGCTGATGATAGTGAACCATTTTCAGCATTAGCATTTAAAATTATGACAGACCCATTTGTTGGGAAATTAACATTCTTCCGGGTTTACTCTGGAGTGTTAAAAAAAGGAAGTTCTGTATTAAACTCAACAAAAGATAAAACAGAACGTATTGGTCGTTTGTTAAAAATGCATGCTAATAATCGTGAAGAAATTGAAGCAGTGTATGCTGGTGATATTGCAGCAGCAGTTGGTTTGAAATTAACAACAACGGGAGATACGCTTTGTGATGAAAAAAATGAAGTAATCTTAGAATCAATGGTTTTCCCAGAACCAGTTATTAACTTAGCTTTAGAACCAAAAACAAAAGCTGACCAAGAAAAAATGAGTTTAGCATTACAAAAATTAGCAGAAGAAGATCCAACTTTCCGAACATGAACAGATGAAGAAACAGGGCAAACAATTATTGCTGGAATGGGAGAACTCCACTTGGATATTTTAGTTGATCGAATGAAACGTGAATTTAAAGTGGAAACTAATGTTGGAGTACCACAAGTTTCATATCGTGAAACATTTAAAGATAGTGCTGAAGTAGAAGGAAAATACATTAAACAATCAGGAGGACGTGGACAATATGGACACGTATGAATTAAGTTTGAACCAAATCATGATAAAGGATTTGAATTTGTTGACGCAGTTGTTGGTGGAAAAATTCCAAAAGAATTCATTGGTTCAGTTAAAAAAGGTTTAGAAGAGTCAATGCAAACAGGAAAATTAGCAGGATATCCAATGATTGATATTAAAGCAACATTATATGATGGGTCATACCATGATGTCGATTCATCACAAATGGCTTATGAGTTTGCCGCTAGTTTAGCTTTAAAAGAAGCCGCTAAAAAATGTAAACCAGTTATTTTAGAACCAATTATGGCTGTTGAAGTTACTGTTCCAGAAGAATACTATGGGGATGTAATGGGAAACTTATCTTCACGTCGTGGTCAAATTGAAGGAAATGATCAACGTGGAAATGCCCAAGTTGTAAAGGCAAAAGTTCCATTATCAGAAATGTTTGGATATGCAACTGACTTACGAAGTTTTACCCAAGGACGGGGAACTTATACAATGTTGTTTTCACATTACCAAGAAGCACCAAAGTCAATTACCGAAGAAATTATCAAAAAAGCAGGAAAATCAACAGATTAATTATTACACAATGGTTTAATCTACCATTACTAAAAAAAGATTGCAAAGTAAAAAGAATTAATTTACAATAGTTATGACATTTGTCTATTAATTAAAAATATAGGAGGAAAAGATTAAAATGGCAAAACAAAAATTTGATAGAAGTTTACCACACGTAAATGTTGGAACAATTGGCCACGTTGACCATGGTAAAACTACTTTAACAGCAGCTATTACAACTGTATTAGCTAAAAAAGGATTTGCAGAAGCCCAAAAATATGACAATATTGATAAAGCTCCTGAAGAAAAAGAACGTGGAATTACAATTAATACTTCACACGTTGAATATCGTACTGATAAAAGACACTATGCGCACGTAGACTGTCCTGGGCATGCCGATTATGTTAAAAACATGATTACAGGTGCTGCACAAATGGATGGTGCGATTTTAGTTGTTGCAGCAACAGATGGGCCAATGCCTCAAACAAGAGAACATATCTTATTATCAAGACAAGTTGGTGTACCAAAAATGGTTGTTTTCTTAAACAAATGTGATATGATGGATGGCGATACTGAAATGATGGATTTAATCGAAATGGAAGTTAGAGATCTATTAAGCGAATATGGTTTTGATGGTGAAAAAACACCAGTTATTAGAGGATCAGCTTTAAAAGCTCTTGAAGGTGATGCTCAATGAGAAGAAAAAATTATGGAATTAATGAACGCAATTGATGAATGAATTCCAGAACCAGAAAGAGATATTGCTAAACCATTTATGATGCCAGTTGAAGATGTTTTCACAATTACAGGTCGTGGAACAGTGGCAACAGGTCGTGTTGAACGTGGAATTGTTAAAGTTAATGAAGAAGTCGAAATCGTTGGATTAAAAAATGAAACTAAAAAAGTTGTTGCAACAGGTTTAGAAATGTTTAGAAAATTATTAGATGATGCTAAAGCTGGAGATAATGTTGGGGTTTTATTACGTGGGGTTGATCGTAGTGATGTTGAACGTGGGCAAGTTATTGCTAAACCAGGTTCAGTTAAACCACATAAAGAATTTAAAGCACAAGTTTATGTTTTAACAAAAGAAGAAGGTGGGCGTCATACACCATTCTTCGGAAACTACCGTCCACAATTTTACTTCCGTACAACGGATGTTACAGGTTCAATTAAATTACCAGGCGGTGTTGAAATGGTTATGCCAGGGGATAATGTTGAAATGACAGTTGAATTAATTGCCCCAGTTGCGATTGAAGAAGGAACAAAATTCTCAATTCGTGAAGGTGGACGTACAATTGGTGCCGGAACAGTTGTTTCAATTAGTAAATAATAACATTAAAAAATAACTCTCTTTGAGTTATTTTTTAATTAATTATAATTAATCTTGTTTTTATATTTTTTCTTATATAATATTAGATAAGTTCTGAAACGAGTAGTAACAATGGGATATAATCCAACAGTTAATAATGCGGAAGTTCCAGCAACAAGTAGTTTTTGAGGAAAATTCTTTTTATACATTTGATTTATTTTAATTATCCCAATTTTCTTATTTATTTTATCAAGAAATAATTTAATTAGAAATAAAGAAAAAATTGAAGAAACAGCTTCTGACATTGATGTTCAATTAAAACGAAGAATTGATATGTTAACAAAATTAATTGATAGCACAAAGCAATATATGAAATATGAAAAAGATACTTTAACAACAGTTGTTGAATTACGTAGTCAAGCAAATAAAAACTTAAATGTGAAGGAATTAGAGCAAGTTAATAATGCTGTTACAAGTCAAGCTGGTAAAATTAATAGACTTCTTGCATAACCTAGTTATTTTAAAATTCCTATAAAATATATTTAAAATAGAA
>NZ_MQTY02000033.1:0-9391 GCF_016082285.1 Spiroplasma sp. Moj | reverse complement strand
TTAGATTCCTAGAATTTCTATTTTAAATATATTTTATAGGAATTTTAAAATAACTAGGTTATGCAAGAAGTCTATTATACAATTTAGTATCGTGGAAACACTAGTTAACACCTATTGTTTCCACAGACAATTTTAACATATTTCTTGGTGGTATTTTTTGGGTAACACTGTGAAATATGTTAGAAATTGTTTTGTGGGAATAGTACGGTAGTGCTATTCTCTTTTTTATTTTTCAGAAAGGAATACAAAAATGAAAATATATAATATGAAAAAATTACTAAGTTTATTAACCATAACAGCGTTGACAGCGAGCGTTCCTGCTCCATTGCTTGCCAACACAGTACAAACTCGTGTCAAAAGCGATGTTGGGACAACTGCCAAAGATGTCACAACTGGTTTTGAAATAAAAACAAAAGAGAAATTAGATAACTGAAAAAAAGTTTCTGCTAGTGATAATCTTTTCAAAAATATTGATAATAAATATTATTTTGTTGTTTGACATGGTTTATTTAGTAATGAATGAAAAATTAGTAAATTTAATAATAACGCTGAACAAATAAAAATATCTACTATTAGTACTTGGTTAATGAAAAATTTTGGAGATTTAACTGTTGGATATGGTGCAAATTGAAAACATTGAAAAAAAGATAATGGTACTTATTTTAAAGCGGTTTATCGATGGGGTGCTGTTGGCGAACCACAAACACCAGAAATAGACAGCAACGGAAATATAACAAATTGAAATATTGATAAAACACTATTTCAACAAGGAATATCGTTTTCACTTGCTGATGGTTTAAAAACGGCGACTTGGTCTAACGCTGGTGTGCGTTTGACAGTTGACGGGGAAACAAACATCAATATTGATAACCCAAATGTTACAGAAGTTTTATGAAATGGTGTTAAACAAAATATGTTGGGTGGTAAAGTAAATATCAATGTTAAACCTGAGTCTACTGAAAAGACCCATAAATTAGTTATCAAATATGATATTCGTGGAAAAAAATACACGAGCGAAGACATTGATGTTGTTATGGCGGCAAAAATAGAACCGGCAAAGCAAATTGTTAAAGAAAATTTAAGCGATATGATTAAATTTGATAATAACAATGATTTAGGAAATATCTTAGATAACAATGACGACACTATCAAAGCAGAAATTACAAATAAAAATAGTCGTCAAGTTGATTTTTCGCAAATTGAAATAACTGACAAAACAGATATTCAAACAACCTTATCAGCGATAGAAGGTAGCAAAAGTTATGCGGGTTCAGTGATAGTTAAATACAATATTGTGCCAGCGACGGTGGTTGATTTGAAGATTGATGTAACATCATCGGCAAATGGTGTTCAAATAGTTAAAGATTATTTAGCACAACTGGATAGTAGTAAAATGACAAACCCAGTTGATACATTTTATTATGCGAATGGGAAAAGCACAATCAAAATTAAACAACCACCGACCGGTAATGTTATAACTGGAACTATATATGGCTGTGATGAGCAATGAAATAAAACATCACATTCAAGCGCGATTGATCCAATAAATGGCTTAGAGATTGATAAAGGGCAATATGGTTCGGTTGATGGTCGTTATTTGATTGAATTGCAACATCAAGATTTACCAACGCATAAAAAAACTATTTATCTGCAAGTATCAGAGAAACAAAAAGTAGAACATTATTGGGATACACCAAATGGTAAACAATTTGAACAGTGAGCACAAGACCAAGAACAAGGATATGACAATATCCGTGGTTCTAGTGCTGGCCAGTTAAATAATTTGTTTGAGGTGTCGAAGACTTGAAAACAAAATCTAAAGCATTTAGATCTAAAATTGGATAACTTTGTTGTTGATAACATTAAAAATGTGACCCAAGATGAAATTGATACTTATAAAACAAAAATGCTTGCTAGTGTAAAAGCCCAAGTTGAAAAGTATGCTCCGAATGTTGTAGAAAACACTGACTATGTTATCAGCGTTGATAATCTTATTGTGGGTGATTGAACGACGAGCAAAGATGTCAAAGTTCAATCAGTTAGTGGTAGTACAAAACTGTTAAGTTTTACTGTCAAAACAATTCCAGCACAGCAAAAAAAACAACCAAACCCAATAACTCCTAATCCAGAACCAACACCAGTTAATAACAAGAAAACTGGTTTGGGTATTTGGGCTATCTTTGGCATTGTTGTTGGGTCGTTGTTGGGTTTATTTGTTCTTGGGTGGTTGTTTAAACGGTTTGTGATTAATCCGTTTATTTTAAAACCAATCCGCGATAAAAAAGAAAAAGCCTTTGTGGCAAAAACAGAAAAAGATATTGCACAAATGAAAATAGATGATGAAGAATGAGAAGCAAAACAAAAAGGAGATAAATAAGATGATGTTACTAGCGAACACAGGGGTAACTAGTTTACAAGAAATCGGCAATAAAATAATTTCCGTGGGAATGCCTATTCTAATCGGAATAGCAATCGTTATTGGTATTGTTATGGTGGCGTATTATGGCATTGCTGGGAAATTTGCCAAAAACGCTGAACAAAGCAGAGAAACGATTGCTCGCGTAACTTGGGTTGGTGTTTGTTTGGGAATTGTGATTTTGGCAAGTGCGATTGTGCTGGGTTTAAAAGATGTTATTTTATGCAATGCATAAAAAAAGGGGGGCGTTAAAAAATGGTGCAAAACAAAAAAGGGTTAAAAAACCCTTTTAGTGTTGGCAAGTCCGCCAAGACAAAGTCAACATCATTTAAAAATGTCATAGCCATTGTCAATAATATGATTAAGAAAATGGCTATTTTTCTTATTATAGCATTTTTGCCATTGATGTTAATAGCGGTAATTATTGTTGCTATCATTGCGGCAATTATCGCAATATTTACTCCTGACACAATCAATCATTTTACTAGTACTCCTGCCTCAGAATTGTTTATTCAATATAGTCAAAAAACTGCTGATAGTGGTGGGGATGCACCAAGTTGATTGCTTGGTAAAATTATGGAAGCAGTCTTTGCTATCTTATATATTATTTTCATAAAACCGTTGCTATGACTTTTAAGTAAATTCCAAGACATAATTTATTTTATGTCGGGTTGGAATTTGGCAAATCGTTTGTTGTTTGAAAATAATACCGACAGTGGTGTGCCGGCGTTATTTATTGTGATGTTGGCAATTGCCGGAATAATATTGGCTTTATTGCTTGCGATTCGCGCGATTGAAATAATGTTGGCGGATGAAAAACATAGTAAGTTAAAAATAACATTGCGTAATATGATTTTATTGTTTGTTGCAATTCCAACAATACCAGTTATTTTCTATACCTTGAATATTATTGTTAACTTGATAACCCAAGCCATTATGCAAGCAAGTAACTTGCAGTTGCAAAATATTGGTTTGTTTATATTTAATTCGTCGTTTGATAATGGGATACATGACTTTAATTATGTTCCTGCAAGTTGAACATTCAAAGATAGTGTTCACTTTAATTATTTGTTGTGCTTGTTCTCTGAGGGCTTTATGATATACATTTTCTTGCTGATTGCCTTGTTTTTATTCTGACGAACTGCGGAGTTATTAATTCTTTATGTGATATCGCCCGTTGTGATAGTATCGGCGATTCAAGATGAGGGAAGAAGATTTAAAAACTGAAAAGAATTAACTGTTGCTCGCTTTATTAGTTTTAATATGGTTTTCTTGGCGTATAGTTTGTTTTTATGGAGTATGTCTGTATTCGCGGAAATTGGCAAAGCCATTCCCGACCCAGCAACAAGACCAATTTTTACTTTATTAGGTATTTTTGCTTTTGGTATTGTTGTTGTTAAATCACCACAACTCTTGTCATCCTTGTTGGGTGGTAATACATCGTTGGGTGATGGTATTGGTAACATAATGGGATTGAAAGTAGCAACCAATGCCTTTATGACTGGTGGGGCGTTGACAGTTAGTGGTGTTCGCACCAGTTATAGTTTAAGTAAAAAAACTGCTCGCGGACTTGGCACAATGCGCGCATTTCATCGAGGGGTGAAAGAACACGGTTTTAAAAATGTTGCCAAGGCACAATTTAAAAACGCATTCACTGGCGATTATAAAAACCAACATAGTAAAACAAGTGAAAAAATTAATCAGTGGTTCACTGATAAATAATTTTTAAATTGTCGTTTGTAACGCATTGAAAGTTATTTTAATGAATAAAGAATTAACTCAATGTATTTAGAAAGGAAAAATAAATTATGGAAACAAAAGATAGTGAATGAGTAACAGTTAACATTATGGCTCGGCGAAAACTAAAACGAGAAACCGAGAAAGCTAATTTATTTTCAATCCCCGAACATAAGGGGTTATCGGTGTGAATTAGTAAAAAATGTATTCACGGTTCTCGCAACGGAAAAAATGGTTGGTGTCGGTATTAAAAAGAATGATGAATATACAATATGAACATATGACGTTGACAACAAACGACATTTAAAAATTAAAATTTGACCTTGTCAAATTTTAATCAATCTGTATCAAGCGGAATTTAAAAAAATTGTTGCTTGACTTAACAAGCAACAAGCAACAAAAAGCCTGGGAGGTGAATAATTATGGATGACAACAAAGCACGCATTATCACAAAACGAGCAAGTAAAATTCGTTTCACGATTTCCAATGCTCTTGGTGGAATTGGCAAGGTTGAAATTGCTATTATTGTAATTGATTTTTTAATTACAGCGTTGATTTTTTGTTTTCTATTTAAGTATCAAATAATTGCTAGTGTACTTATTACGATTTTTATGTGATTGATAAGTTTAATTTTAATGTTTCCAACAAAAAATGGTGCTAAACTATACAACGTTATTTGAATAGCATTAAAATACATTTTTGTTAAAAAACAAAATAACGATGTTTTAAAAATTAGTCAAATTAAAAAAATAGAAAATAACGTTATTTCTTTTTCAAATAAAGTTGCAGTTGTGTATCGCATTGAAGCGGTTGATATTTCTTTGGCTGATCAACAAGAACGCGATATCCCTATTTATAAATTATCTAGCATTTTCAAAACAATAGATATTGATTTTGAAATTTGTAAAATTCAAATTCCGTATGAATTTAACGAACAAATCAAACATATTGATAATTTGTTAGTCAAAGAAAAAAATGAGTTTAAAAAAACTCAGTTAGAAAATTTAAAAAATTGATATATGAATTTGCAATACAGTAATCAAAAATTAAAAACTGCTTACTTTTTAATGATTACTGGTGATAATGTGACTTTAATAAATCAAAAATTAAGATATNTTATTAATGAATTTGATAATAACATTAAATTTATNAAAGCAACATTGGAAGAAACAAGTTTATTAGTTCAACGCAATATTATTCCAACGAATAATNTTGTTGATAAACCACATAAANTTAGACAATTTGCTAATTATGTGACAGTTGATAATAAATTTATTTCTTATTTAACTGTATCACAATATCCGTTGCTTGTGCCTGATACTTGGTTGGGTTTTCTTGCAAATTTAAACAATGTTAATGTTAATATGAAAGTTCATCATATTTCAGAACAAGAAGCATTGAAATTGCTTGACCGTGCTATTAATCGTGCTGAAATTCAAACAACAAGCAAAACAAGCGAAGAAATTAAATATCAATCATACTTGGAACATTTTACAGAATTGATGAATATGGTTCAAAATGGCGGTGAAACCTTGAAAATGGTTTCGGTTATGTTTACTTGTTTTGCTGATACAAAAAAAGAATTAGATAGTATTAGAACGATGTTAATAAGTGAAATGACAAAAAAAGGTTTTGTCCCTGATGAATTAAAATTTCAGCAATTAAAAGCATATAATTTTGTCTGAAACAACAATATTAAAAATAGCATTGAGTGATGACAAGAAATGCCCATTATTTCTTTGGCAAGTAGTTATCCGTTTGTGGCAACACCTTTAAATGATAAGCATGGTTTTTTATTAGGAACGAATGATATTGATGAACCAATAAGTTTTGATATAAAACACCGTGATAGTCTTCGTAATAGCAGCAACGCCTTTATTGTGGGAATGACAGGGAGCGGTAAATCATTTAATGCTAAAAAACAATTAAATTGATTATATTGTAATAACACAAAGTTATATATTATTGACCCTGAGCGGGAATACCACCAATTAGCAAATTATTATGCTGGCGAAATTATCCCTATTGGTAAATCAGACAAGGCACGAATAAATCCGTTAGAGATTTTTTCAAATGATTTACTAGAACACATTTCTTTATTAGAACAATGGTTTAAGATTTTATATCCGTCTTTAACGGATATTGATTTAAGTTTATTACAACAAACGCTTTTAAAACTATACCAAGATTTTAAAATTACTGATAAAACGGAATTACATAAATTAACAGCGAGCGATTATCCTACACTATCAGATTTGTTTGTTTTAATTGAAAAACAAGAAAAAAGCGAACAAAACAAATCACATTTATACAATGTTTTATGAAAACTTGCTAAAGGAGCAGATGGTTATTTTTGAAACGGGATAAGCACCCTGTCGCTAAAAAGTGATTTAATTGTTTTTGATACCCACGAATTAACAGCAAACAAAAACCGACAAAATGCTCAATTGTTTTTAATGCTTTCCTTTTTGGATAAGGTTGTAAAACAAAACAAAGCCAAAAACCAAGCATTACCAATTGCTGAACAACAATGAATTTGCATTGCCATTGATGAAGCTCATTTATTAATTAATGAAAATAATACCTTGGCGTTGAATTTCTTGTTTGAAATGACAAAACGTATTCGGAAATATAACGGTATTTTGTATATTATGACGCAAAACATCAATGACTTTATGGGCAATGCAAATATTAAAACGCAAGCGCAAGGAATAATAAACAACTGTTTGTATCAGTTTGTTCATCATTTAGCGGCGAGCGATTTACAAGATTATGATAATTTAATTGCCTCAAGTGGGCGATTAAATCAATATCAAAAAGATACGATTGCAACTGCGCCAACGGGAACATGTCTGTTTTCGATTGGTGCTAATAACCGAATGTTATTAAATGTTGAAGCAAGTGAAATAGAACAAGAAACTTTTAGTTAGGAGATAGATTTATGCATAAAATAAAACAACAATACCAAAAACTTAATAAATTGCAAAAAGCAATCTTTTGAATTATTTTTGCTATATTAAGTTTTTTCTCGCTAGTTGCTTTAATTAATATTCCTATTTCGCTTGGCTATGCGGGAATAAAACTAAAATCGATTACTTGACAAAATTTTTCAACTGCATATGACAAAGATGTTTGTTTTAAAATTTCCGCAATTATTGGCACTATCGTTGTGGTTGTCTTTGCTGTTTTTATTGGTTATCAGAAATGACGGCATTTTGATATGTTTGCTTATGAACAAAAGAAAAAATCAAGAAAAAAAGAACAGGAATTTAAACAAATTCCACACGATAATTTGGTTATGTTAAATAATAAAATTGGTTTAATTAAAAAAAATTTAATTCAACACACAATACTTGTTGGAACAACAGGTAGTGGTAAAACAACAACATTAATACAAATTATTAAAGAGTTAAGGTTTAAATTTTGTGAAACAACTATCATTATTGATGGTAAGGGAGATATTGATTTAATTGAAAAAGTTAAACAACTAGACTCCAATACTTTTATTTGAGAAATTAGTGGTAACACAAAATATAACCCTTTTGCCAATAAAGATAAAGTTATTTTAGCGGATAAAATAATGTCGTTGTTCAACTTTTCCGAACAGTATTATCAAAATCTAGCACATAATTATTTGTTGTTGTTGCTTAATACACTTTTAAAAAATAACATTGCTATTACTTTTGATAATTTAGTTAAATACTTTCCTATTAAACAATTAGAAAAATTAATTGTTTTTAATGACAATAACCTTTCGTTATTATTAAATTTTGATGAAAAAGACATTAACGGTCTTTATAATCAGTTAAATGTTTACAACACACAATTAAACGATAGTTTGGGTAATAATAACAACTTGTTAGAATTGATTACTAAACATAAAACGATTTTGTTTAGTATCAATTCGTTGATGTATCCTAAACTAGCGGGTTCGGTTGGTAAAATCATTATCCAAGACTTAAAAGAATTAACCGCCCTAAAACCAGTTAATCAAAAAATTAATGTTGTTTTAGATGAGTTTAATGTCTTTGCGAGTGAAACGATTGTCAACTTGATAAATAAATCGCGAGCATTTAATTATCAATGTTTCTTGTCGTTTCAAACAATCAACGACCTAAAAACAAACAATATGAATTTAACAGATACCATTTTTGGAAATGTTAGCACTATTGTTTGTCATAACATTAAAGACCCCAACACAGCGGAATATGTTGCTAGTGTCTTTGGAACCCAAGAAACCGAAAAACTAACGCGACAACTTGACTTTAAAAATAATACGGCTGATATGGGTTCGGTGCGTTCGGTCGATGAGTTTGTTGTACATCCGAACGACCTAAAAACCCTTAAAATAGGTGAATGCTATTTAAAAACCACTCTTCCGAGTAGCAAATTATTTATTAAAAAAATTCAAGTAATTCCAAATTATTAAATCAATAATATTAAAAATTACTTACTTATCAGAAAGGAAATATATTATGAATAGACAAACAGTTCAAATTGAACAACACGTAAATTATCATTTTGTTAAATTACCACATGGTGGTCAATTTAAAGTTTTTAACCAGTTAGACAATCAAAAACACATGTGTAACTTTTTTGTCCATAAATCAGATGTTTTTAATATATACAGAATTATCAAATAAGGTGCGGGTTGGCGAAAACTACATTGTCGTGCCCAAAAAGGCCTGTATTAGAAACAAAAACAATCCTGATTGATAATAATGTTGGGATTAAAGTTTTTGGTGCCTATCATGTGTTTTATTTTGATGAAAGAATCAAAGCAACAGGATATGACGCGATGATTAAAACAAATATGTATCAATTTCATCACTTAAATACGCTTAAACGCCAATTTGAAAAATGACAAGCTGTTGAATCTCGTCTTCGTAAGTTTAAAAACCGCGAAGAATTTTTAGCCGATGTTGATAAAAAATATCAAACTGAATTACAAGCAATGTCAAAAAGAAAAACAGAATTTCAAGCTTCAATCAAAGCCAAACATTCTGCTAATAAAATAAATACACAAACAAGAGAAAATAATTCTCTTTTTGATGATTATAACACATTGTACGAAAAAAACAAGGGTGATCCACCAAAATTATGTGAAAACCATATACATTTTAGACCACTGATTTAGTCTTTAAATTAGAATGGAGATTAAAATGAAAAAGTATATGGTAACAAGCATTCTAACTGAAAATGAATTATATTCATTACAACGAAAAATAAAAAAATGAT
>NZ_MQTY02000032.1:0-9439 GCF_016082285.1 Spiroplasma sp. Moj | reverse complement strand
TAATTATGGGTTTACAAATAAAAAAACAACCCTTTAATAAGAGTTGTTTTAGCGCGTTTCGTTTTACAGTTTACAATTCATTAAAGTTTTAATGTTATGTTTAATTACTTCATTTTTATATGTGAAAAATCCAGCTAAAGTTAAATTATAAAATTCATAAATTCCAGTTCCATATTCTTGGCGATATTTTTTCATCATTTTTGCAACAGCAATTTTGTAAGTTTTTGAATAATGGTTATTAATTTTAATTGGTCTCGTTGGTTTTTTAGCTAAAACCAGAAAATTTAATTTTTCTTTAAGACAAAGTTGAATCTTTTTAGCTCAATTAAAGTTGAATCTTTTTAGCTCAATTATAAAAAGTTTGTTTTGACTTATAAAATAATTTAATTAAGCTATTTAGTGAATTTTCATATAAATAGTATTTCTGACATAAATTAAAATAATTAATGACATTTTGATAAATATAATTTATTTCTTTTGTAAGTTTTTGTTGTAAATATCATTTTTTTATTTTTCGTTGTAATGAATATAATTCATTTTCAGTTGGAATGCTTGTTACCATATACTTTTTCATTTTAATCTCCATTCTAATTTAAAGACTAAATCAGTGGTCTAAAATGTATATGGTTTTCACATAAAAAAATAGAAAAATATATTGACAATAAAATTAAAAGTAATACAATGTAAATAAGTAAGTGGTATATTATTCCACAATTTCTAAGATATTAATTTAAGACCCTTAAATAATTTATACGNCCACNNNNGTTAATTATTATGAACATTATTATGTAATTTGTCGTTATGCGATTGAAACACGCAGGTATGATCCAGAACAAGTTAATCCTGGTGAGAATTTTGAAGCATTAGCAAAATTACCAGTGTTATATATCTTGAATAAGAAAGATCATGCAACACCATATATAATGGAACGGGTAGCTTACCAGAATAAGCGTAAGTATGAAAAACAAAAAATTAGTCGTCGAATTGTTTTTGATTGTGATCATGTTCGCGGAATATATCATAATTCAACGGAATATTTAATAGCAATAGTAAATTTTATTACAACTGCAAAAAGAAAATAGTGATAAATAAAGTTATTTATCACTATTTTCTTTTTTTATTTTGATTTTTATTAAAAACACGGTACATACCATTGTTAAGACTATGCAAACTAATGTGAAAAATAGTAAAAACAATAATAAAAATAAAAGCAATAAAACATGCTGCTTGTACTCTTGATAATCCTGAAATAATTGGATTATCAATGTCTAAAAATAGATAAGGATATGCTCAAGTAATATTGTCATCTCGTTTTCAAGCTGCTGCCCGCACAATAACATACATTAAATAAAAAAATGAATAACTTAAACTAATTCATCAATCTTTTTGTAAAAAGTCTTTTTTTCAACTAAGACGATGATCACCAAATGACAAGAAGGTATAACCCAAAAAGAGAATTGGCATAATAAAATGAGTAACAACAGTACAACTAATTTGTGCTTTACTATATTCATAAATTGTTACTTCTCCGTTTTTATAACCAATAATAATTCCAATTCAAAAAATAAAAAACATTAATAAATTTCAGTTTAAAATACTTAATTTAGCATTAGTTGAAAAAAATCAACTTTTTTGTTCACGATGATGATTAAAAATTGCTAATATTAACCAAGTAATAGTTATGATATTAACTTGAACAGAATAAAAACTTAATAAGATGTCATAATTTTGCAAACTAGTAAGTTTTGTTCCTTTTACATATCAAAATTCTTTAAAAATATCCATGTAAAATCCATAAGTTAAAAATCCAAAAGCTAAACTGGCAATTATTACTTTATAATATCAGAGATAATCTTTGTATCAAATCCGATAATTTCAACGTTTCATAGTCCCTCCTTGGTATATTTTACATACTATCACATAAAAATTGTTTTTTTAATTACATCTAATCCTTTTTTCAGTTCTTTTTAAAAATAATTTTGTTTATTAATAAAATTATTCCTTTTTATAAAATGCTTTGTTATAATGCTAGTAAGTTAGAAAAAGGTGAGATAATGGCAAATAAAATTAAAGTTGAAAGAATGCAATCTTTGATTACCCGTGATTTAACAATTATTATGCAACGAGAAATTCGTGATGAAATTTTAAATACTATATCAATTCATGCTGTCAAATTATCAAATGATTTGAGTCATGCAAAGGTTTATTATTCATCATTATTAAATAAATCAGAGGCAGAACTTCACAATGTTGTTCAGAATTATAAAAATGAAATTCGAAGTAAATTAGCGCATAAATTAGAAATTTATCGTTGTCCGGATTTAGAATTTGTTTTTGATCATTCATTAGATAATGCGAATAATATTGAAGCAATCTTGCAAAATTTAAAATAAGAAACCTTATCAAAGTACAAAGCATGTTTCTTTTAACTAAAATATTGGTGATATAAAAGTTAAAAGAAACATTTTTATATTTCTTGATTTAATTGATAAAGATATAAGATGTTTTCTAATAATGCGGCAATTGTCATTGGTCCAACTCCGCCAGGAACAGGGGTAATCATTTTTACTTTTGATAAAACATTATTAAAGTCAACATCACCACATAAGTTATTATTTTCATCACGATTAATTCCAACATCAACCACAATAGCATTTTCTTTAATCATCTCTGCTGTAACAAATTTAGCTTTCCCCACGGCAGAAATTAAAATATCAGCTTGTTTTGTAAAAACAGATAAATTTTTTGTTTGTGAATGGCAAACTGTTACAGTTGCTGAGGCATTTATTAAAAGATTAGCAAGGGGTTTACCAACAATGTTACTACGGCCAATAATTACAACATGCTGTCCTGCTAATTGAATTTGGTAGTGTTTTAAAAGGGCGATAATTCCTTTTGGCGTCCCTGGCAATAAGTTATAATGTCCAAGCATTAAATTGCCTAATATTTCTGGAGTAAACCCATCAACATCTTTTTTAGTTGTTATTGTGTTAATAATTTTTTCACTATTGATATGCCTTGGTAATGGAAGTTGAACAAGAATTGCATCAATATTAGAATTATTATTTAAGTCATTAATAATTTTTATTAAAGCTGATTCGACAATACTATCTGGATAATTTAATACATTACAAGTAATACCAACTTTTTCACAAGCAATTTTTTTATTTTTAATATAAGTAGTACTAGCTTTATTATTATTAACAATTTGAATAATTGTTAAGGCAGGTACACGTTGCTTTTTTGCCTTAATTTTTAAAATTTGTTTAGTTATTTTTACTTTGATTAATTCACTAACCATTTTCCCATCAATTATTTTTGTTTTATCCATTAAATTTTCGCTCTTTTCTATGCTAAAATACCTGTATATAAATTATTATATAAATTATTGTATCTGAAAGAGTTAAATAATTAAATACAAAATCTTAGCATTTTTAAAATAGCATCGTGTTTAAAAATTATTGACACTCCCTAAGAAATAGGACATTATTAATTAAAAGGAGTAAAAGAAAATGGAAAAAATTATCACAATTGGAACAAAAATTAATTTAAAAGATGATGACTTAATTAAATATGGTGATTATATGGCAAAAGTAAAAGCCTTTAATTTTATTAATTTACCTAAAAAAGCAAAGTTTATTTTAGTGACAGCAATTAATCCAACCAAAGCAGGAGAGGGAAAAACAACTTGTTCAATTGGTATTGCTGATATGTTGAATCATTTAGGATATCAAACAACTTTAGCATTACGAGAACCATCGTTAGGACCAGTGTTTGGATTAAAAGGTTCAGCAACCGGTGGCGGCGAATGCATTATGGAACCAGAAAATGAAATTAATTTACATTATACTGGTGATTTTCATGCAATTACAACAGCAAATAATATGGTCAGTGCTATGATTGATAACCTTCTTTATTGAGGAAATCCACTGCAAATTGATCCTAAACAAATTGTTTGACAACGTTGTTTGGATGTTAATGATCGTGCTTTACGAAATATTGAAATAAAAATTAATGATAAATTACATCGTTCAGAACATTTCCAAATTACTGCTGCTAGCGAAATTATGGCAATTTTAGGTTTAAGTAAAGATTTTGATGATTTACGTTGTCGTTTAGACCAAGCAATAGTTGCTTATAATTTGAATAATGAACCAGTTTACCTACACGAATTAAAAATTACGGGTTCATTATTAGCCTTATTAAAAAATGCTTTATTGCCAAATTTAGCACAAACAAAATATGGTACACCATTATTAATCCATTGTGGGCCATTTGCAAATATTTCCCATGGGACAAATTCTTTAATTGCAACAAATTTAGCATTAAAATTAAGTGATTATGTTGTTAGTGAAGTTGGATTTGGGAGTGACTTAGGGTTTGAAAAATTTAATGATATTATTAATTTAAACGAGGAATATACACCAGATTGTACCGTGTTAGTAGCAACAATTAGAGCATTAAAATTACATGGTGGTGCTATTGAAACAACATTAGCAACAGCTGATCTAGGTAGTTTGAAAAAAAAATTAGAGCATTTACAACATCATATTAAAATTATTCAAAATTACCATTTAAATTTTGTTGTTTGTTTAAATCAATTTGCAACTGACACTCCTGAAGAAATTGCTGTCGTGACTGAATGGTTAAAAGAACAAAAAATTCCATTTGGAATTAATAATACATATCATTTCGGAATTAAAGATAATCCAACTTTGGTTAAAACTATTCTTAAAGAAATTGAAAAACCACAACAATATCAATTATTATTTAATCCATCAACAACATCGCTTACTGAAAAAATTAAAATAATTTGTACAAAAATTTATCAAACAACAAAAATTGTTTTTAGTCCCTTGGCACAAACAAAGATTGATTTTTATCAACAAAATACAAAATATCAACATTGACCAGTTTGTATGGCTAAAAATCATCAAACAATTTTTGGCAATAAAAATCCTTATGATGATCAAATTATTATTCGTGACTTAAAAATTAATTCAGGAGCAGAATATTTTATTGCTTATTTAGCAGATATTATTACGATGCCGGGTTTAAATAAAATTCCTAATGCTGTTAGCATTGATGTTGTGAATGATGAGATTATAAATATTAAATAATTTTTGTTATAATATTTTTAAGTAGAAAATAGGGGCGAACTTAATGCAGAAAAAAGCAAAGTTTTTAGAATTAAATAGTATTGTTAGTAAACAACTTAATTTAGCAACTAATATTCGAAAAAAAATGCAGGAAATTTTTAGAATTTATAAAAATAGTTTTCAAAAATTAGGTTATCAAACAATTGCTCTTGGTGAATATGGTTTTAAAACATTAACAAAATATGACAAGTTAGAGTTAGAATTAGCCATTATTAAGTATCATCCTAAAAATAAAACAGGCTTACGTGAACAAATGTTTCAAGTTGTTTTAAATGAAATGCGCAAAAATATTAGCAAAGGAACAGTTATCAAGGATAGTCAAAATGATGGTTATTTAGAATATCAAGTTAACGATGAAATTAATTTTATTGTAAGAATTATTCCTTTTTGTTATAAAAAAAATTCAGAGGGAGAATTAACATATATTTTTTGACGAAATGGAATTGAAAAAAATGATAATGTTATTCAAGTTGTCCACGGTTTTAATAAAGCTAATAAGATTTCTAATAATTTATTACGAACATTAATAAAACTGATTAAGTATGTTTTGAAAGATGATTTTCCATATTATTATATTTTATATACCTTAACTTTACGATGGTTTTATGAATATTTTACAAAAAGATATGATAATTATTTACAAAAAATTGATATGAGTAAGCGGATTGAAAAACAAGATTTAATGAAGTATCGTAATATTAATTTTCAAAAAAATTGATTTTTAAATAATATTGATGGTGAAGAATTAATTTTTTATATTTTAGAACGGTTTTGAAAAACAGAAACATATTATTTTCGTGAATTTGAATTTATTGAAGAAGAAATTTTTGAATCAATTTCACGCTATAGTTGATATACCAATAATTGCTTTTTAACACCATATGATTATTATGTGGATTTTAAAATTTATAATATTAAAGAATTTAATGATTTAAATTATGTTCAATCAGAGTTTAAAAATACTAATTTTTCGCGAATTCAGTATGATTACTGCCGTAATCATGATTTAGGAATTTATGTTACACCAGTTAAAATTTCAGGGGTAGTTGGTTTTATTGATTACGCAATTAATTTTAAACAAAAAGCAACAGGTCTATTTAAAAAACTGGATCCGGAAAAACGAAAAGATGCCATAAGTGTTAATCAACGAGAGATTATGGAGGAACTAAATTTAATTGCACATAAATGATTAACAACTTATCGTAAAAAATTGACATATATTAAGGTTTATTTTGATAAAAAATATCCAATTATTTCATCATCAAATTATTATATGCGATTGCAAGCTATTATGACTTCTGTTGATAACTTAAAAAATGATGATTATGTTATTGGTAATGATAATTAAAGGATAAAAACTATGAATTAGAACTTTTCCTAGTTAAGTTTTTAATTAAAAATAATAAATATATGGTATAATGTTATTATGAGAAAGGTACTTGATTGAAACTATTTATAAGGATTTAAAAACTATTTATTATGTGGGGTTAAAAAGTGTCAACTTTAGGAGGAAACAATTGTAGCCAATTTTATGATAATGTTATTCGTGAATTATCAATGATTGTGAATAATGAAAAAATTATATCACATAATAATCCTGTCTTAGCATTATAAATAAAATTGTATTATGTTATGAAAAGTTCAAAATATAATTCAACACAAAAAGATGAAATTTTAAAACAAATGATTATTGAATGAACAAAAGCCTTAGAATATAAGGCAACCGAGTTAATTAAAGAATATGCACAGGTTTATCAAAAAAATTATCAAAAACCATTAGATTTACAATATGCCTATATCTCAATATTAAAAAAAGTAAAATATTTTGCCCAAGAACGTTATGGTGAACGATTAAATATTATTCGTAACTTTTATTGCCGTTATTTAGAACAACAACAATGACAAGAATTAGTAGAAGGAATTATTGCCGAATCGCAACGAAGAATGCAGGCTGTTTTTTTGCAAAGAAAACAACAAGGTAATAATTAAAAATCGATATATTAACATAAATATATCGATTTTTAATTATATAATTATAACAATGAGTGAGGTGTTAAGATGGCAAAAATTATTTTAGTTATTACGGGAAGCATTGCTGCTCATAAGGGTCTTCATTTATATGAAGCATTGAAGAAAGAACATGATGTTGAATTGCTTTTAACACAAGATGCTTTAAAATTTTTAAAGGATTGACCAACAACAGCAAAAACCGAAATTTTTATGAAACAATATTATGATAAAAAAGACTTATCAGAACATATTACAATTGCTGAGCAAGTTGATTTATTTGTTGTTTACCCAGCAACACAAAACTTTATTGCTCAGATTGCTCATGGTTTTACAAATACGTTAGCGAGTTTAGTATATAGTGCTACACAAAGTTATAAAATGATTTTTCCTGCAATGAATAGTAAGATGTATTTATCACCAGCTAATTTACGGAATTTAGCACAATTAATAGTAGATGGGAATCAAATTTATGAACCTCGTTCAGGGATGCTTGCTTGCAATATGGTTGGGATTGGTCGTGCCTGAGAATGAGAAGATGTTTTAAAGGAAATAAAGCAATTTTTAGTTTGAAAAAACTTGTGAAAAGATAAAAAAGTTATGCTTAATTTTGGGCGAACAAAAACATATTTAGATGATATTCGTTATTTGACAAATAATTCGAGCGGGAAAATGAGAAATGCATTGCATACTGTATTAACACGAACAAACTGTTCCTTAACAACAATTGTTGGTGATTGTGATTTTCCAATTTATTATGAGCATGTTAAAGCAAACACAAACAATGAAATGTTAACAGCAATGTTAAAAACGTATAAAGAACAAGACATTATTATTGCGTGCGCTGCTTTAAATGATTATCAAGTTGCGGTTCCTATTAAAGGAAAAATTAGCAAGCGAAAAAATCCTCAACTTGCTGTATCATTACTTCCTAATGTTGATGTCTTATCTGAATTAGGTAAGTTAAAACAGCATCAAATTTTAGTTGGTTTTAGTGCTCAAAATAATTTTGATTTAGATTATGCTCGTCAAAAGTTAATTGACAAAAATTTAGATTTAATTATTATCAATCAAATTAATGTTATAGGTACTGATCAAAATGAAATCATTTTATTAACAAAAAAAGGGCATCAACAAATTTCTAGTCAAAACAAAATTATTATTGCAAAAGAAATTTTAGCAGCAATTAGTTAATTACATAAAGGAGCGAACACAGTAATGAAATTATTAGTTGATATTGGTAATACAGCAATTAAATTTGCAATTCTTAATTCTCAAAAAAAGATTATTGTTTTTTTAACAATGTCTAGTCGCGAATTAGTTGCTGAAAAGAATTTTCGGCAAAAAATAATAACTGGTTTAAGTACAATAAAATTAGTTTTAACAGATTTTACATTATTAGCTTTATCTTCTGTTCGGCCAATGTGAGATGATTTATTTTACCAATTAGCTGCAGATTTAAAAATTCCTTTTTATCAAGTTAAAAAAAATTTGTTTACTGAGCGATTAAAAACAGACATTCCTAATCTTCGCAATCTTGGTGCTGATTTAATTGCTGGTTCATATGCAACATTAGTTTTATTTCCTAAACAAGATGTTATTTTAGTTAATATGGGAACAGCAACAACAATTTCATTACTAAAAAAAGGAATTCTCTTAGGAACAATTATTATGCCAGGTTTAGAAACAGCAGCAGAAGCTTTATTTGAACGGGCACAATTATTACAAAAATTTGATTTTTCTTATGACAATGCGACTTTAGGAAAAAATACTAAACAAGCAATCAATATTGGATTAGTCAATGGTCATTTATTAGCAATTACTGCTTTTGTTAACCAACTTGCAACTGAAGCAATAAAACTACAAGTAATTTTAACAGGAGGTAATGCTGTTTACATTAAAAAATTAGTTACTTACCATTATGATAAAGATTTACTTTTTAAAGGATTAGTTGCCATTTTACAAGATAATAAATTAATATAAAAAATAAGACTTTAGTCCTATTTTTTATATTTTTTGAGATATTTTATTAATTTTAAAGGCCATTTAGGTATTTAATACATTTATCTGTGCTCGTTGCTTTATTTTATTAAAAAATAAAGATTACCTAACATGTCCAATTTTCTTATTTTGATTTACTTATTTGTCTACTTAAGACATTTTTAATAATAACATACATTTTTGAAATTGCAAGATTTTAAAAGTAATTTTTTTGTGAAAACCATATACATTTTAGACCACTGATTTAGTCTTTAAATTAGAATGGAGATTAA
>NZ_MQTY02000031.1:0-9963 GCF_016082285.1 Spiroplasma sp. Moj | reverse complement strand
TAAAATTATAATTTGCTATTAGTATCTTTTTAAAAATATTTACAATTATTTTAATAGGTTATGCAAGAAGTCTATTAAAGCATATTATACAAACGATATGAAATTAAAAATTAAATTTGCAAAAACATCATTGCCCAAATTATTATTTGGTCTTTTAGAAACATCTTTTAATTCTTTTGGTAACGATATAGCCATAACAATGGATGTTAATAATTGAGGTACACTTGGTATTAAAAACAAAAGTAATAATCCTATTAGTATCACATTAATACCACGAAGTTAGAAAAGAGGTAAAGTAATGAATATTACTGATAAATGAAGAAAGCGGAAATTACCTAAAAATGTTGGATGTTGTGGTTGAAGATTTTGTGGTAAAAGAAGACGAAGAACAGAAAAGACAAAGGAATTAAAAATATGATAATTCAGAAATGATTAGATTGTGAAATGCCTAATTGTAAAAGTAAATCATTAGGTAGATTTAAAAAAGATAAAAATGGTGATTTAGTGAGACAAATGCAAGGTGATTGACCTGTGCAATTATGTATTATTCATTTTAAAGAGTTTCAAATTAAAATGAATGAAACTATGATATATATGCAAGAAAAAAATAAAGAGTATAAAGATATGATTAACACAATGATTGTAAAAAAGAATTAAATTATGGTAAGATACTTGTATAAGATTAATCTTCCTTTTATAAAAGAGTCTTACCTATAATTTGTTAAAAGTGTTAATCCTACACTCAAATAAGGAGCGAAAAATAATGGCAAATTTAGAAAAAATTAAAGAAATTTTAGAAATTGATGATGAAAAACCGAAAGCAGTTGATGAATTATTATCTGCTCAGGCTAAACAAATTCGTGAATCAATTAAAAATCGTGAAGATGTAGTTGATAAAACAGATTTTGAAACTGTTAATACTCAATTACAAGAATTAAAAAATAAAAGTGATTTATTAGAAAATGAATTATATTTAAAAAATTTTACAGATAAAGATAAAAAGATTATTTCTTCGTTAATTAATAATGATGAATATAAAGATTTATCTAAACAAGAAAGAATAAACAAAATAGCAGAAGATTATAATATTAGACTTCTTGCATAACCTAGTTATTTTAAAATTCCTATAAAATATATTTAAAATAGAAATTATAGTAATTTTAAAATAACTAGGTTATGCAAGAAGTCTAATCATTAAATTTTGTAAAATATATTTTGCGATAAAAGAAAACCGGTGATCAGTATTTATACTAATATCTTTAATTTTACTAATAATTTCATTTTCAGTCATATTACATCAACTCCTTACTTTTTCTTATTATGCCGTTCCATAACGAGTCACTTAATCATTATCGCAAAAAAAACCAAGACCAGCAATTAATAATAAAACAATCGCTGGAATTAACAATTTTAAAAAATAACATAATAACCCAATTAAAGCTAATAAAGTCATTCCTAATAAACTACCATTAATTACTCACTTTTGTTTTGTTGTAAAGTTAAACATTTCAAACCCTCATTAAAAATAAATTATCTTATCTAAAATAAATCCTTACTATTAGCTATACGCTATTTTTACTGTTTTTAAAACCTATTAATGAATTAAAATAAAACTATGGTTTAGAACCATAGTTTTATTAAATCCTGTTAACTTTCCATCATAACAATTTCTTGAATATTTAATTGATTAATTTTTTTCATTGAAATAAAGTACGAGATAACATATAAAATAATAATTCCTCCTAAGATAATTGGTAATGTAATTAGTCCTGTTCCAATTGAAACATAGAAATTAAAGAACATTAAAATCCGCTGGGTAATTGTCCATGCTAAACCTCAAGTGATAAAATATCCCAGTAATCAACCAACAACAGCAAAGGGAATAAAAATTCCTAATATTAAATTATTAATTTCTCAACGACTATAACCTTGTACTTTCATTGTTGCAATAATTTTAATAAACTTTTTAATAAAGAGATCAATTGCAAAATATATTATAATAACAGAAACCATAATGATAATGACAATAAAAATTAAAGCAACTGATAAGGCAACAATAATAACCCGACTCATAATTTTGGCTTTAATACCAACATAATCAGCTGTCAAAACAGATGAGTTGTAAGAAGTCGTAAAATTATTTAATGATAAATCACCATTTGTTGATGATAACGCATAACGATTAATT
The DNA here is from genome assembly GCF_016082285.1 of Spiroplasma sp. Moj. Taxonomy (NCBI): domain Bacteria; kingdom Bacillati; phylum Mycoplasmatota; class Mollicutes; order Entomoplasmatales; family Spiroplasmataceae; genus Spiroplasma; species Spiroplasma sp. Moj. Next base: position 7,775 of record NZ_MQTY02000031.1, on the reverse strand, counting down.
TGATCAGATGGTTGTAATTCGGTTGTATATTTTCCATTGTATCATTGCATTATATTTAAATTATTATCAATTTTATTTATTGGAAATGAATTAATTTGATTAGCATCATTGATACTAATAAACAAGCGTGGTGTATCATAAGTTGAAATGCTTTTAACAATTTTAACTTTAACTGGCTTTTGTGTTAAAGATGGTGCTGCTTTAATAAAATTATTATCAACAGCAGCTTGGTATCATGTTGTTGGAATTCCATCAATAAAATCGCCACTATATGTTCCACCAAAACTAAAATTATATGGTTTAATAACTCAGTACTCTTTATTATCAACTCGTTCTTTTCGAATAATTTTATTTCCGTCAACTGTTAATTCTTTTAATAAAATCCGTTGAAGACCATTACTCAATGTAATTATTTTTTTACTTCAAATTGCTTCCATCGCCGAATTAGTTGGAATCCATAATTCAACATTATTTAAATTATGATATTCACTCTTCCGATCAGCAGTAACATAATATTTTGTTTGTGAACTTGTATTATAAGTAAAATAACTTTTATCTAATGAATACAAACTTTGATAATTATTTACATTTCATCCAACAGCATTACCACTTAAATTATATTTTCAGTTTTGATATTTTAAATCTGTATTATTGTTAGTAAATTCTGCTCATTCATGCTGACCAGTATTATATTGCAATGTTGTTACTTCGGGAGTTAATTCAATTTCCTCTCCAACATTAAGAATTAAACGATGTAATGCAGTAACATTCGCAATTGCATTAATTACGGTACCCTTATTATTTGCTAAAATAGCACGCTCAGCGAATGATAATTTTAACATTTTGGTATTTGGATTAATTCCATAAATAGAAAATTGCTTATCATTATATGTTCCATCAAAACTAGTAAAAACATCATCAGTTGCTGGATTATAACTCATTGTTCCAATTCCTAATGCAAAATGATTTGCTCGATCCGGATTTTTATTTCAATCTTCTTTAACTGCAGCCGGGATAATCCCATTTGTTGCTTTACTAAAACATGTTCTTCATAACGCAGGATAATCTTCCTTGTCAGTAAATGGTGGGTATGGAATTGCCCCAATGCCTAATGCTTTTGGTAATACGGTACATAAAATTTCTGATACTAAAGCTCGAACACTATCACCAGCTGAAGAATTTTTTACTAAATTATTTAAATAATTAAAAATTCCTAATGATAAATTAGTTCCTGATAAAGTAACAAAATTATAAGATAACATATCTTTTAAAATCCCAGCTACAATTGGCTCTTGTTTCACCGCTTTTAATGGTTTAATTATCGCTCCTCCATCAATACTATAGTAATTTGCTAGTGGTGTTATTCCACCAATGGGATATAAATCTTGTTCAATTGGATCAGTTGACTTAGGAACATTATCAATTCCATTTCATGCATAAGTTTTATAATAAGAAAACGGATTATTACTTATGACATTACTATATTTAACTTCACTACCATATTTAATGTTTTTATAATAATTTGTATTAAAATTTTTTGCATAGACTGGTGCTAATAATGAGACAGTCAAAGTAAATGTCACTAAGGCAAAAATTCCTAAATAAGTAAATGCTTGTTTTAGTGAAGTTGATAAAACAACCATCCGGAAACGACCCACAAAAGTTTTAAAATGGAAACTACGTACAGTACGGGCCAAACTATTATTAACTTTTAACTCACGCATTGGATGAATTAAACTTAAAACTTCTGTTTTATTAATTGAAAAATAACAAGTAATAAAAGTAATTAATGATAAGAAAATAACAAAGAACCCAATTAGGAAAAGTAAAATCATTCAGTTTCAAGTAAAACTCCAATTAATTATAAAAAACATATTAAATAATTTTACAACGAATAATTGGACGGTAATTCCAACTAATCAACCGGTTGGTACTGCAATTAAAATACTAACCATTAAAATGCTTCAATAGGAAAGTGCAATTTCACGTAAATAATAGCCAGCAGCTTTTAACATTCCAATTTGTGGTGACTCACGTTTAATCATTTCTTTAATAATAATATATGAAACAGCAAATAATGTTATGGCAAAAATAATAATGAAGAATAAGCCAATATAAATGTAAACATTAATTGTTTTTGCTAATAAATCATAGCGTCGTGTTAATGAACTTGTTACTTCTTTTGGTTCAAAAGCACCAATTGAAGGATCATTGCCCAGTGGTGTTGAATTTTTGGTTAGCATTTGAGCATAAAAATCTAATTGATTAGGATTATTTACATAATATTTTTTAAAAATTGCTAAATTCTCGGTTGGTCTATTTGTTAAACTTTTTAAGAATACTCGCGAATTATCCTTTAAACTAATTAAACCTTTATTATTATCTTCTGCTAATAAAGACATTCCATAAGACGATAGATAAATGACAACATCCGTTTTAAAATCAGGAATAAAATCAGTTTCATAAATAGTTGGATAAATATTTAAAGTATCACCACCACTTGCCCCAATTGTAAATGTTCGTTCGCCAATTTGGATATTATCACGCAAATTTTTATGATGTGCTTTTAGATAATTAGGACTAACAACAGCATAATAATTGCTAATTATCGATTCATTTAATGATGGTCCTGACCACTCATTAACTTTATCAAAAAGCTTTAATTGTTCTTCTTTTAATAAATCATGTCAACCAATTACTTTATATTTTAAATTATTAGCAATATCCCAAGTTGTAACTTCTTGTCGAATTGCAATATCAAAATTGCTAACAACGCCCAGCATTGTGTAATAAGTCTGTACAAAATTAAGAAAAGAACTTCGTTCACTATAATTACCAAAAAAAGTAACTTTATTAAATAAATCACCAATAACCATTCGGGCTTCATTAATTCCTGTTTGATTTAATTTATCAATATATTGCCACGGTGATTGTGCTAAATACTGAATTCGTGTTTCCTTGTTTCCACTTGTATCAATTACATTAAAACGAGTAGCAACGCCAAAACTACCACGAAGCCCTTTTTCAAATAAAGTATTTTCTGAAATATTAGTTACCACTGTTTTATTATCTTGTTTTCCCAATGTTAAAGTAATATCAGGAATATCAAATTTAGTAAAATCATTATCAACTGTTTTTAAATTATAATCTCATCGTTCAATTGCTCGTTGTTCGGAAGTTGCTTTTCCATTAATAAAATTAGCAATACTTACTTTAATTTCTTCATTCGTTGCATTACTTTGTTTTTTTAAAAAACTAGTATTAATATAGTCCGTAATAATTCCTAAAAAGTTCTTATATATTTGCGTTGTATAAAATAGTTTAAAATATTGGTCAGCTAAAGCATTATAACCCATTGCTCGTAATTTTGCTATTAATGAGTTTTGATAATTTGGCGCAGTTGTTCGTAATGTTAAATTTAATGTTAAATTCCTAATTTTATCATTTGTTAATTTAAAATTAATATCAGATGGTTTTAATGCAGTAAAAACATCTGTCGCTGCTGCACCAATTGTAATTTTTGGATATGTTAATTTATTATCATTGTTTTCTAGTAAAACATATTCTGTATCAAAAGAAAAACTTGGAGTAATTGTTTGCATATTTGAATTTTCAAAATCCATTGCTGAATAATGAAATGAATAATTATAATCAAAACTACCATAACCCATTTGTCGATTTGCTGATTGTAAACTAGTGACCGTTGTAAATAGACAAGAAGTAATAATTGAACAAATAAAAATCAAAAGAAGCAATGAAATGAATTGCCCTTTTGCTTTAATTATTCCTAAATTTCCTTGCTTCATTAACAATATTTTTTTCATGTTTAGCCTTTATATTCCACTTTTAATCATTTTCAATTGTATCATAATAACGTTTTCATTGCCCGCTACTATCTTTTGCAAATCATTGAATATTAGAAATTACTCAATATTGATGACTATCATCACCAGGATTAATATTCATTCAAGTTACTTTATATTTATAATGCATTTTTTGGTAATTATTTCCTAGCCCATCATATTTCATAAATCAATCCAAATCATGATTACCTAATGCATTTAAATAAGCTGTATTTAAATCTTGATAAGTCTTAATGTCTGCTTTTGAAACATATCATTTTTGATGTAAATCTAAATTAGCAGCAACATCAGCATCACCTGTTCCTTTATATTCAATATCATACGATAATTTATTTTCTTCTAATTTACCATTGCTAATATTTCAATTTGCTCCTAATAATAAAGTATTTGAATAGTCATATAAAGCATTATTAATTGCTAAAAAATCTTTTCGTGTTTCTGAATTTGGATCAAAATATAATTTGTTTAATAATGCCCTTACTGGTTGCGCACTATCATTAAACCATGTAAATGCTAAATCCATAAATAAACCCTTTGCTGGTGTCGATGGGTCATCACTACCTGTTAATAATTGTGCAATTTTTGTTTGATTTTGTTCTTGGTCACTTTCTTCTGATCATGGCAACTTGCTAACTTCTGTTAACGCATTAGCACTTTGTAAGATTCCTTTTGATAAAGCAACAACAAAACGATTAATATCATTAACACTTAAGGTTCCTAAACCACCTTTTGATTTTGATAACATCATTTTTGACATTGACTGTAATACTACTTTAAATCCAGGAGTAATTTTATTAGTAGCAAGTGTTAAAAAACTACTAATTGAATTATTTGCTTCTTCTTGGCGTTCTAAATCTGCTTTAGTATATAAATCATCAAGATATTCTCCAAAATCAGTAAATAATTTAGCCAAAGATTTTGTTGAATCATCTTTTTTAAACAATAAATCAGCTAATTTTAAGTTTGGTGTTTTACCATTTCACATTGCATCACGATTTTTATATTGATCTTCTGGATTAGCTAAGTTTAGTTCCGGTTTCATTGGTTTTACTGCTAATAAATCACTAAAAACTTGTGATTGTTTAGTGAAAAAATCATCAATTTTTTGTTGAATTGCTTGTCTTTCAGTATTATCTTTACCTAAAAGTTGCAACGCTTTTGTTACCCCAAATTTTGCAAAAATATAATTTGCATTTTCTTTTGTTGGGTCATTAGGTAATTTAGGAGAAGCAAAAATCTGATAATAAATAGCTCCTAAAATACTTCCCATAAATGTTCCATCACTATTTTTTGATAAAGCTAAAAAATTGTTCAATTGATTAATATATGCTTTTGATTTTGAACGGTCTGTAAACATATCCACCATTGAAATTAACTGTAAAATTATTGCTAATTTATCTTGCTCTTCTGATTTTTGAGCTGTTTTAAATGGGCCTCCTGTCGCAAATTTTTGATTATTAATAAGGAAGTTTTGATTTGTACTCGTATCAAATTTAATGTCTTTTGTTGCCACTGGATTATAATCCATATTTAAATTATAAAAATAAGTTGCGCGTGGCATCTCAAACATTGCTTTATTACATGCATCAATAATGTTTTGATTAATTCTGTTATCATCACATTTAGTTGGTAAAATTTCTTTTGCAGTTGAATAACTTGACATTGGTCCGCCATCAAATCAATAATTTAACATATTACTATTTTCTGCTAAATTAGGAATTGTTGGTAACGGGTCTTTATCAGAATAATCAGGAATTTTTTTCTTAGTTTGTTTTTCTGTATTATATAATTCATTATCTAATAAATTCATATATTCATAATTTGATGATAAAGTTGTTAACGGCATCCCATCATTTTTATTTAAATATTTACCCCGATAGTAATCAATATCAACAATATTACCATCCTTATCTTTATATGAATCAGGTAGTCGCATTAACATTTGTAACATTGAAGGTGTATATGTATTTAAATTTTCATGTCGATTCGCAATTGTTAGTTTTGTAAATAATGTTGTTTGTAAAATTTTTGATTTTAATGGTCCATTAGGTAAATTTTCAACTGATGAATCTTTATATTTGTCTTCTACTGTTTTTGTCTTAGTTTTACAACTAGCAGTAAGAGCTGGCGTTGCTACTAACGTTGCTGCTGCTAAAATATTAAGTAACTTTCGCATTATTATTCCCTCTTTTCTTTTTATAATTAATAAATAACTAAATCATTGAATTAGTAAAATAAATTAATTCTTATTTTATTCTTGAAGGATCCCTCTTCAACCATTAATTTCATTTCTTAAGAATTTATTTGGTAAATTTTCTAAACCATTTTTTTCACTAATATTAAAAAAACGAATATTATTTAACAATAATAAAAGTGCAACAAGTTGAATTGAATTATCATCATTAATTTGTCATAAATTTTTCATTGTTTTCTTGGCAGTTTTTATTAAGAAAAATAAATCTAATAAACATAAAACTTTAATTATTTTTAAAATAATTTTAAAAAACAATGAACGATCTAAAATTTTTAAGTCTGCTGAGCCATTTTCAAAATTACTAATTAAAATTAAGAAAGTTAAAATTCGGAAAGCAAAATCATGTAAAAATGTTGTTTTTAAATCAAATAAATAAAAAAATGTAATAATAAAAACAATTGAAATATTTTTTATTAATCATAATGCTAAAATATGATTATTATTAATATGATAAAAACAATTTCACAATTGCTTTGTTATTAAAAATGAAAACAACAATGAGAACAAAACTAACATAACTAATTTTAAAGTATAGTTTAAAAATTGTTTATTTATTAAGATAATAATTGCAATAAAAAATTGTATAACTAAAATAGTTCTAAGATAAATACTAGTATCTGTTTTACTTGCATAAATTTGTAAAAGAATGATTTGTAAAATTAAAAGCACAATAAATTCACTAATAGCAAAAGTTGCATTAAAGAAATATTTTGCTGCTAAAGATTTTGCTTCATTTTTTCTAGCGCGGCGAATAGTAAAAAAATATTTTACATTCTTTAAAACAAGATAGAATAAAAGAAAATTAGTAAGAAAAATTATTGCAATACGTTCCAATAACGGATTAAAGAAAAATGAAATTGAATTTAGGATATTAAAACTTGATCATTCATGTAATAAATTCATTTTTCTCTCCTCACAAATTTCAATATGATCCGATATTGCTTACTAACTATATTAAAGCAAAAAAATAGAAAAAACAAGATACTAATTCTTGTTTTTTGTGAAAACCATATACATTNNANNCNNNTNNTTNAGNCTTTAAATTACTATACACGTTCTTGACAGTGAAAAGGGTATGTTACTTTTGTACGTGGCCGGCTTCAGGCTCGCCTCTCTCTCTCTCTCTTTTTCTCTCTGTTAATAGAGGCTAGAGACTTACAAATAAAATGTGAAGATATATTCAATACGCGAATTAACTGCATCATACAACCGTAGAACTCTATCTTTAATTCAGCGTCTTTAGCTTCCGAACCATTATTAGTTAATGTTATTATCATCTACATACATATCTACTAAAAATAACTCTCGGTTAACGATCAACCAACTATTTATGGTTTCTCTTAAAAAAAAGCAATATTTTCTACGCCTTTTTTAGTATATAACTTAAAACTTAATATAACAGATTTCAAAAATTTTAACTTGACAGGAATGCTCAAGGTCCTCTACTGCAAATATACATAGCCTGAGTCCTGAAATATTTATTAAGCATTGAGAATCTGTGGACTATATTAATAATTTAATGTAAGGTGATTGTACCTTAAGTATTATCCGATCGATAGTACCAGGCTTTCTATGTTGTTTGATGGGAAGAGTTGGAGTTGCAGTTTGAAAAGAATAACGGGAGTAAATAACTTTTGTCATAAAAAGAGTCCAACTAT
>NZ_MQTY02000030.1:0-10176 GCF_016082285.1 Spiroplasma sp. Moj | reverse complement strand
AAAAATATTTACAATTATTTTAATAGGTTATGCAAGAAGTCTAATTTTGAACTTTAAAGATTTCAACTAAATTATTTTTATTAATTACAATATTTTTCATTTTTTTATTATTTTTCATATTGGTTTCACTATTAGTTTTAATTATTGAAGCGGTTAATAAATTATTAAGAGTTAATTTATTATATATTTTTGATCCCTTACCTTTAACACCTTTTACTTTATGTGAAATATCACCTTCCATATGACAGCCAATATTAGACTTCTTGTTGTGAATAAATATGAACATTTTTCTTCATTGCAATATAATGATGCTTTTGAAAAAAAGTAACAGCTGGTAAAAAAGCATTCACAGTAATGTCTAAAAAACCGTTTGTTTGTGCTTCTAATTCTAACTGTTTTATCAATTTTTTGCCAAAATATCACCCTTGATATTCAGGGTCAACATATAAATCAGTGATTTGATTTTGTTGGGGATGATAAGCACCATAACCTAAAATTTTATTTTCAAAACTAATTACATATCCTATTTCGGTTTCTAATTTTTTATAAAAATTATTATTCTGAAAATACTGTAAAATAGCTTCTTGTTCTAAAAGATTATAATCATCAAGACTAATTTTCTTAATGATTTTTTGTCTTAACTGATTAATTTGGTCTTGATCAATAATTGTAGCTTTTCGAATCATTCGTGCCTCCTTCCTTTCACATTTTTCCTTTTCTATTTTAAAATAATCAAAAAAAACACCGATATGAAAGTATTATTATCTACTTTACTTTAATCTAACATAAAACCTGTTAATCCAAACAAATGTTAACTCTAATCTTTGCTAAAAATAATTTTAAAAAAATAACTCATTTTAATGAGTTATTTTTTTTCTTTATGTAAAGTATGTTGGTCACATTTTGAACAATATTTTTTCACTTCTAATTTGTCCTGTTGTTTCTTTTTGTCACGTTTTGCAATGTAGTTTTCTTCCTTACATTGTTCACAACGTAAAATTATTCCTTCACGCATTTGTTTACTCCTCTTTTCTGCTTAAATCTTATTCTTCCCGAATTTTACAACAAGTATATCATAGCAAAATAATTTAAATTTGCCAATTATTTTCGTTGCTTTTCGCATTTTTTTAATTATCTCAACGAAAAATTCGAACAATTAACCATATTAAGAGACCAGTTAAAACAACTGAACCCAACATAACACCACAGCCAATACTTAAGCCCTTGATTGATAAAATTGCTTCTTTATAGTGCGCACCAAATAAAGCCGGAATAAAAGCTACAAATAAGAATGAACCTCCAACAAATAAAATTGTTAAAATGGTAGTTACTATTGATTGCATTGTTCGTGAATTAATTAAGATAACAGCAATAATCATTAAAGCAATTGCAAAAGTAGTAATAAAAATTGAAATAATAAAAAACAAAAGAACAATTAAATTATACGCAACAGCAAAATTAATCTTTAACACCGCATTAATAATGAAACTAGTAATTAAAACTAGGACATCAGCAATTAGTACTAAGGTAAAACAATAAGCGTAAACAATTAAAACAAAACCTAATGGTTTAATTCCTAATAATCCAATGCGTTTATAGACAACGGACATTTTTAAATCAATTAAAAAACCCATTAACATATATACAGCAACACTTGCCCCCGTTGCAATAAAAGTAACTCCAATTGATAGTGCCATAACATTCGGTCCTTGGCGGTAGTTAACAAAAATTGCTTGGCAAAGAATTGCAGTTGGAATTAGTACAACGGAAAGAATTAAAACCATTTTTTGGCGTCGCAAATAACTTAGAAAAAAACGATATAGGACTGATAAATTAACTTTTTCATTAACTAATCAACTATTTTTTATTTTTATCGATGTATTTTGCTCAGTTTTTCGCTCATTTGTCATGTTCGATTGCTCCTGTTCTATAGCCCTGTTTATAAGCGCCAATTTGATATTCTTTAAATTGATCTTTGACAAAAGCTTCAACACTGCCATATTCGGCAACAACATCAACTACTTTTGTTACTTTTGTAATTTCTCCTGCAACCATAAAAATTAAAGTATCACAAAACTTCTCAATTTCTTCCATATTATGCGAAATTAATAATAATGCTTTATTTTCATTTGCTAAAAAAATACTTAAAATCTCATATATTTTATCTTTAATTTCTAAATCTAAGCCTGTTGCTAATTCATCAAGAATAATCAAATCTGGGTCAACAATTAATGCTAATAAAATATTAATCTTTTGTTGTTGTCCGCCAGATAATTTTGAAATATCCTCGTTCATAATTTTTTCAATTTGTAAATTTAATAAAAGTTGATAAATGTTTTCTGGTGGAATTAATAAATTATAAACTTTTAAATACAAATTTAAAATATCATAACCAGTAATGCCACGAGGATATTTAGATTCTTGCAATTGCATCCCAATCCGAATTCCAACTTGTTTTTCACTGCTGCCATTGGAAACACGACGTAATTGAGCTAAAATCTCACATAGAGTTGTTTTCCCTGTTCCATTTGGTCCAACAACTCCAATTCGATCTCCTTTTTGTACAGTTAAACTGACATTTTTTAAGACATGTTGTTTTCGATAAAATTTATTAATATTAGTACATTTAACTAAAAAGTCTGTTCCCAAATTAGTCATTTTTTATTTACTCCTCGTGTTTTTATCTTTCATTACTAAAATTATATATTAAAAATCAGCCAATTTTGACTGATTTTTAATTTATTTTTTACTTTTATCTAAAATATCATGAATAGTTAATTGTAATTCTTTTGTTTCATCAATTGCTAAATCTTTTTTAAAGTTAGCTTTCGTTACTCTTTTATTTTTAATTTGTTTAAAATCAACTTTTTGCATTGTTTGCTCATGATTATTTGAAGAAACATTTCTTAAGCCAACCTTAATTGTTCCAGCTGGAGTTTGTTCAATTGCTTTTAATCATTCTGTTCGTGATTTTGCTTTAATAATAGGTTTATCTTTTTCGCTATTATTAAACTCAAAATTAATTTGTTGTTGTCTATTTTTAAGCAGAGTTTCCACTGTTGTGACCACTTTTCCAAAAGATGGTTTTTCTTCGTCAAAAGACGGAACTGTCGGTTTTATATTTTTTTGTTGATTATTTTGTTGTGCCTGTGCTTTTACTAAAGCTACTTTAGCTTGCTCACGTTGTTTCTTTTCAATTAACATATCTGCTGTTGTTTTCACTTTTCCAAAAGTTTTGCGAACAAATAATGGCGATGGTTCTTGTTCAGGTGCAGATACGATTGTACTAGTTTCCACATTTGTTGAGGTTTGTTCTAATTGTCGTTTACTTTGTTGTTCTTTTCGAACTTTCTTTTTTGTTTCTTTTATATTTTTATTTTTCTGGCGCATTTTTTCTCCGCGTGGTTTACCCACAATGTTTTTGTTAATTGTTTTCTTACTATTTGCATGATAGTCAAGCGTTGTTATTGGTTCTGCTGTTGCAATAACTTGCTCAACTTGATAAATTTCTTCTGGTGGAATCATTAATGCTAATTTAACATTAGGATCACTTTCCTCATCGTTAGTATTTTCTGAGGTGATTGTTTCCTGATTATAACTTTTTTCATTTGGTTCTGTATTAATTAACAGCAGCATTATTCGTTGGTTTTGTTACTTTAATTAAGGCTTTGAGATTGTTTACATTATCATGTTCATTATGATGAAGCGGATGCTTTTTTGCAGCTGCACTACTACTTTCTAATCCTTTTTTGATGGGATTAGTTTTAAATCATAATAATGGGGAATAACAATATCAATAATATTTTCAAAGCCTAACGTATGATTAGCAGTAACTAATTTATGAATAGGCATTTTATCAGTATTAAATATCTCACTTTCATCATTTTGATTTAACATATGTAAAATATCTTTCCCTTTTGTTAAAAACGTTCAGCGGACAAGTTCATTAATATCTTTATTTAACTTATATAATCGTGTTCCTTTTACTGGCCGTGTTGATGTAGGAATTTCTGTTAAATCAATTTTTTTCCCAGTATTAAGATTAGTAATTAATACTAAATTATCATCTTCACAATAACCCGCATTAATAACTACATCATCACGTAGATTAATTGATTTTACCCCTGCTGTTCGTAACCCTAATGTGGGAATTTGTTTTTTACGATATTTAACAATAAAACCGTTTGCTGTTGTTATGACAACATATGGATGATGATCAACTAATTGGCTAGCAACAACTTCATCATCATTTTTTAAATTAATAGCTTTAAGAGCTTTGCTAATTCGTGTTGCTTCAAAATCTTTAACAGCTGTCTTTTTAATCATTCCATTTTTAGTTGCCAACATAATGTATTGCTCTTTTTTATTAAAATCATTTAATAAGAAAGCACTAATAATTTTTTCTTCTCCTGGTAACTCAGAAATAGTATTAACATGTTCACCAATATCACGTAACCGAACAGTTTTAATTTTATAAACTGGAATAATAACATAATTTCCTTTTGAAGTAATTAATAAAATTTTATCAGAAGTATTAGCTTGAAAATCAGCAATTCATAAATCTCCTGGTTTTCGTTTAAATTCTTCAGTTGCTAACCGTGCTAATTGATTATTTTCTAACGCTTTTAAATACCCATCTCGTGAAATTCAAATGTTTAAATTTTTTTCAATAATTGTTTCTGTTTTTTGAATTTCAATTGCTTCAATTTCATTCTCAATCACACTACGACGACGTGAAACAAACTTTTTCTTAATTAATTCTAATTGGTGAATAATAACACTATTCAATTTATTAATATCACGTAAAATTGCTTTTAATTCAGCAATTGTTGCAATTAATTCTTTTTGTTCTGCTTTTAATTGTAAAATATCTGTTGAAGTTAACCGGTATAATCGTAATTGGACAATTGCTTCGGCTTGAACTTGGGTAAAACCAAATTTTTTCCCTAAATTATGAATTGCATCACTGCGATCTTTTGAATGGCGAATAACGGCAATTACTTCATCTAAAATACTAATTGTTTTGATTAACCCAGCAACAATTTCTGAGCGTTTTTGTGCACGTGCTAATTCAAAACGAGAACGATGAGTAACAACTGCTTGTTGATGTTCAACATAGTGGGTTAAGATTTCCTTTAATCCTAATTGTCGTGGTTGTTTATTTGCAATAGCAACCATATTAAAATTATATGAAATTTGTAAATTAGTATTTTTTAATAAAAATTTCCGTACGGTTTCAACATTAGCTTGTTTACCTAATTCAATCACAATTCGTAACCCTTCGCGGTCTGTTTCATCACGAACTTCCTTAATATTTAATCCTGGTTCATTATATTTAATATCATCAATCTTTTTAACTAAGTCTTGTTTAATAACTTCATATGGAATTTCAGTAATTACTAAAGCATTGTTTTCAAATTCAATTTTGCTACGAACAATAATTTTGCCTTTTCCTGTTTGATATGCCTCTAAAATTCCACTTTTTCCCTGAATAATTCCCCCCGTTGGGAAATCAGGTCCTTTAACATATTTTACTAAATCCTTAACCGTACTGTCTGGTTTTTCAATAAAATGAATTGTTGCATTAATAATTTCATGTAAATTATGTGGTGGAATATTTGTTGCATATCCAGCAGCAATTCCAGTTGAACCATTAACTAATAAATTTGGAAATAAAGCTGGTAATACAACAGGTTCTTGTTCTGAATCATCAAAATTAGGAGCAAAATCAACTGTTTTTTTATCAAGATCTTGTAATAAAAATGAGGAAATTTCACTTAAACGAGTTTCAGTATAACGCATTGCAGCCGCTGGGTCCCCATCAATTGAACCATTGTTTCCATGCATATCAATTAATGGATAACGGACCTTTCAATCTTGCGATAACCTTACCATTGCATCATAAACTGATGTATCACCATGCGGATGATATTTACCAATTACTTCTCCGACAATCCGTGCCGATTTTTTATAACTCGTATTAAAAGTTAATCGTAATTCATTCATTGCAAATAAAATACGACGTTGCACTGGTTTTAAACCATCACGAACATCAGGCAAGGCTCGATCTTGAATAATATATTTGGCATAACGACCAAAGCGTTCTGACATAATATCATTTAAACTATAAACTAATTCATTTTCTTTTTCGTTATTACTCATTTTTAAATTCCTCTCTGTAAATCAACTTTCATCATTTCATTCTTGATTATAAACTTTTTATAATCAATTTGATAAAATAACTTTTGCCCTAATTTTGTTAATATTCAATAATCCTTATGTTTATCATAAGTAAAGAGTTGCTGTTGATGAGTTAATAATAATGTCCGGAAATATGCTAAGATTCGGTCATTAAGATTATTACAAATTTCCATTAACTGTAACAACTCTGCTAAAATATTTGTTTTGATTATTTATAAATTCTTGTTGATAATAAATTGTTGTTGCTTATTTAATCATATATTTAACCATTTTAGATAACCAATCAATTTCACATTGATAAAATAAGGTTCCTTCAATTAATTAATAATTTATAAATTGTTAAATTTAATGTATTTAATTGTTGATTAATTTTTAGTGGTAAATTGTTAGGTTTAATTAATGTTTTTTTAATATTAATTCCCATATTAATTTTTTGCCAAGCAAATAAAATTATTAATATATTATAATTATAATAGTCTAATTCAAAAATTATAATAGTCTAATTCAAATGCAACAATTTTATCGTTAAAAAAATGAATGCCTTCTTTTGTTAACAAGTACAAGTTACTACTTGGTTCTAATTGATAAAGCGGTGTTACTTGTTGCATAATTTTTTTTCAAAAAACTTCTTTTTCCGTAGTTTGTTGCGCTGCTAATAGTAAACTTTCATAACATCAATTTAATGCTATTTCATCTGTTATCGCAAGTTCAATCGTTGTTGCAATTGTATTTTCACTATCTTCACTGCCATTACTTGTTCAAACTTCTAATGTCAATCTTGTTTTTGTTTCTTTTATTTTAATAAGTCATAACTGAAAATTTTGATATTGACTAAGAGTTAGATTGGTTTGATTTAGGGTATTAATTAATTTTTTGATTGCTTGTAACATTGTTGTCCTATTTAATTAATGATTGCTTGAAAATCATCTTCTAAAGTAAATTTAACATTTTCATCAATTCAATCTTTTCGTTTTTTAGCATCATCTCCCATTAAGGTGACAATCCGTCTTTCAGCCATAACAGCATCATCAATTGTTACTAAAATTAGCTGACGAGTTTGGGGATCCATTGTTGTTTCTCATAATTGTTCTGCGTTCATTTCCCCTAGCCCTTTATAACGCTGTAATTCAAATTTACCATGAAATTGACTTAATTTATTTTTTAATTCTGTTTCATCTCATGCGTATTCAATATGTTTATTTTTGGTGCTAGTAATTTTAAATAAAGGTGGTAAAGCAAGATAAACCCGATGATTTTCAATTAATGGTCGCATATAACGATAAAAAAATGTTAGCAATAAAGTTTGAATATGCGCACCATCCGTATCCGCATCAGTCATAATAATTACTTTGCCATAATTGGCATCATTAATATCAAAGCCATTTCCGACTCCAGCCCCAATGGCATTAATCATTACATTAATTTCTTCATTATTCATTAAATCTTGAAGTTTTGTTTTTTCAGCATTAATCACTTTCCCGCGTAACGGTAAAATTGCTTGAAAACGACGATCACGCCCTAACTTGGCACTTCCTCCCGCCGAATCTCCTTCAACTAAAAAAATCTCATTATTAAATTTATTTCGATTTTGAGCTGGGGTTAATTTTCCGGTTAATAAGCGATCACTATTACCACGTTTTTTGCTATTACGAGCTGCTTCGCGTGCTTTCCGAGCCTCTTCACGAACATTACGAGCTAATAATGCTTTTTCAATAATAGTATAAGCATTTACCTTATTTTCTGTTAATCAAAATCCAAATTGCTTTGCTACAATTGTTTCAACAACAAGTCGTGCTTCATAAGTTCCTAATTTTCCTTTCGTTTGACCTTCATACTGAATTAAATTTTCAGGAATTTTTACTGAAACAATGGCTGTTAATCCTTCCCGTGTATCAACCGAATCAAGATTCTTATCTTTTTCTTTTAATAAACCTTCTTTGCGAGCATAATCATTAATTACTTTTGTTAATCCTGTTCGGAATCCAGCAACATGACTGCCACCTTCACTTGTTTTAACATTATTGGCAAAACTAAGTAAATTTTCATTAAATTCAGTTGAATATTGTAACGCTATTTCAACTTCAATTTGTTTTTCTATCCCTTTTAACATAATAATTGGAGTAATACTTTTTTTACCTTCATTCATATAAGTAATGAATTCTTCCAAACCATTATTAAATAAATATGATACTTTTTTATCAGTGCGTTGGTCAGTCAATGTCAACTTAACCCCACTATTTAAAAATGCTGATTCACGAATTCGTTCTGAAATTGTGGAAAAAGAAAAATCAATTACTTTAAAAATCTTATGATCAGGTAAAAAAGTAACTGTTGTTCCTGTTTTTGTTGTTGTACCAATTTTTGTTAACGGTTCTTTAACTTGCCCACCATTCGCAAATTTAATACTTCAAACTTTGTGGTCACGATAAATTGTGACATCAAAAGTTGACGATAAAGCATTAACAACAGAAGAACCAACACCATGTAATCCTCCTGATGTTTTATAACCATCACCACCAAATTTTCCCCCAGCATGTAAAACTGAAAAAATTACTTCTGGCGTTGATTTACCAGATGAATGAATTCCGGTTGGAACACCACGACCATTATCTGCCACCGTAATCGCATTATTTTTATAAATAATAATATCAATTTCATTACAATAACCAGCTAATGCCTCATCAATTGAATTATCAATAATTTCTCAAACTAAATGATGTAATCCACGAACATCAGTTGAACCAATATACATTCCTGGACGTTTTCGAACCGCATCTAGTCCTTCTAAAATCTGAATTGATGATTCATCATACTTTAATGTTTTATCTTCAATACTCATATTCTCTATCATTCCTTTTAAATATAATTTTCACTATTAATATCTTATATTATAATGCTTTTATTTACAATTATTTATTAAATTATTTCTAATTGCTATATAATAGTAAAAGAGAGGTGAAGGAATGACATTATATGGATATTTAGGGACAGCTATTACGGCAATAATTGGTTACTTAATTGGTTCTTTTAGTTGATCAATATTTATTAGTAAAAAAATTTATAAAATTGATGTGCGAGATTATCATTCTAAAAATGCCGGAGCTACAAATACTAGTCGTGTTTTAGGAAAAAAATGAGGTTTTGCCATTATGTTTTTAGATATGCTAAAAGTTACTATTACAATGTTTATTGCCTTTGGTATTAGTTGTATTAATATTAATGGGGTTAATTTTGATTCAACTAGTTATTATATTCCAGATTTTTTTGTTTTAATTGGTCATTCTTATCCAATTTATTATAAATTTAAAGGCGGTAAAACAGTTTCATCTTTTTTAGGGTTATTATGAATGACTAACCCATATTATTTTTTAATTGCTACAGTTGTTTGATGAAGCACAATTTTTATTTGAAAACAAGTTTCTGTTTCTTCAATTTTAGCAGCATTTTTTACAGGAGCATTATGTTGAATCCCACAATTAAGTGGCATTGATGTTATTAACTTTAATGGTGATTTACTTCAAAATTCTCATCTTGTTTGAGTGAATTACTTACATTATGTTAATTATGACAATTACTATGATAGTTTAGCTTTAATTAATATTATTATTACTTTAAGTGCTATTTTCTTAATCTTAAAGCATCATCAAAATATTGTTCGTTTATTAAAAAGAACAGAAAAACCTTATGATTTTAAAGGGAAATCTGATTTAGAAAATGGTAATCTTCCAAAACATAATCAAATCAAAAAACATTAATGAATTATCCATAGTTTTAATTACTTAATAATTCTAATTGAAAAATGCTTTTATATTATAAAAAACTGAAAGCATTTTTCAATTTTAAAATTTTTATTTATTAACAAAAAATTAACTAACCTTAAACTCTATTATTTGTAAAAATAGACTTCTTGCGTAACCTAGTTATTTTAAAATTCCTATAAAATATATTTAAAATAGAAATTATAGGAATCTAAAA
>NZ_MQTY02000003.1:1216-27892 GCF_016082285.1 Spiroplasma sp. Moj | reverse complement strand
TAAAAGACATAATTAATTAAAATTATAATTTGCTATTAGTATCTTTTTAAAAATATTTACAATTATTTTAATTTAATTTTTAAATTTATCAATCTTCTGGAATTCTGGTAGGGTTGTTGGGATGTTAAGCTAAAGGATATAGATATTTTTTTAATGTATTAAAATATCAAATATCAATTAACAAAACTATTAACTTTCAATTGTTTCAGAATAATAATTAAAAATAATTCCCTTGTCTATTTCATAAAAAACAAACTAGTCTGTAAAATGATTTGTGATACAAATATGTCCATTCTTTTTTTATCCTTTAAACTAAGTAGCAAATCAATTTTTAATAAACATAATATATATACCCTGAATTATTTAATTATTTCTGAACAAATATAATTATCAAAATAATAAACATTACCCTGAGTGAAAGTTGTGTTACAATTATGTGAAGTGATACTAGTTTTAAATTAAAACTAGTATCTTTTTTATTTTTAAAATTTTAAATTGTTTTTTCTGTTGGATTTTGTTTTAATTAAAATGATAAATAACAAACGATTTTTACATTTTATTATTGGTTTTGATAGAAATAGGGTATAATTACGGTATATACCTAAATAATATATGTATGGTTTTTTATGGTTAAAAGATAGGTGAAAAAAATGGAGAAATTACGTAGAGTGTCATTAACTTTCTTAACAATTGGCGGAATTTTTAGTGCGTTACTGTTCGGAATATTAATTATGCTAGCAAATAAAATTAATAATCAAATGTTCCTTTATAATGCTGCAGATATGCTATTACACGATATTGCTCTTTTAGTTTTACAGTTTTCAAATATGACAGTATATCATAATGTGATGGCAAACCCAGAATTAGTTGGGGGGATTTTAATTGGAATTTCTAGTTTTTTAGTATTGATGTATTTAATTCCAAATTATTTATCAAAAAATAATGGTTATAAAATTTTTGGCATAAGTGGTGCTTTTGTTATTGGATTAATATTTTGCATTTTATTAACAATGGCTGTTGTGCTTGCTGGTCAACCAATAAGTGCTAAAACTGGTTTAAATATTTTTAAGTTAAATTTACCAATTAATTCAGGTTTTATTTTGCTATTTATTGGACCAGTCTTAACCTTCTTTGGTAGTTGTTTTGCAATAGCTTATTATCATACAACACGAAAAGCAAAATCATTAACACAACATCAAAAAAATTGTTTAACAGCAATTAATTTTGAAACTGGTAAAATTAGTTCTCGTGGGTTAACACCACAAAAAGAAATGGTTAATCAAGCTGAACTTACTCCTATTGAAGAAACAAAAACTCCTCTTAACAACAAATCAGTTGCAACAACAAATGATTTAAAAGCAAAAATGGCATTATTGAAAGCAAAAATTGCTCGGAATGCTCTTTTACATGAGCAAGGTGAAGCACATATTGTTCCAGAGGAAGAAGATAATAATTCTGATAATTCAAAACCAACAATTCGTGTTGGTGCAGAAGGCCAATATTTACGCACAATTAAAGAGGGTGAAGAAATTGTTGATGAATCACCAGCAGGATTACTTATTGAACAAGAAGATGACTTTGTGAAAAAAGGTGATATTATTAAACATCGTGATTATTCAGTTCCTATTTTTAGTACGGAAACTTTGTCTTCAAAAGGAAATTTCAATGCCTATGATTCAATTATTATTCCAAAATCAAAACAACATATGTCATTAGATAAAACAGAATTAGCAGAACGAATTGGTTCGGTTCCAAAACCAAGTGGTAAACAACGCATTAATCCCAATGCCCGTGTTGATAGTTCTTATGATGGTAAAGTTTTTTTAGGTGATATTGATAAAATTTGAACAGCAGGAAAAAAATACCGTGAAGATATTACAAAAAAACCAGCAACTAATAATTCTTTACAATCATCGGATTTACACCATAATTTTGAGAATGAAAATGAAAATGATGATAAAATAGATGATAATAATTAATTAATCCATATTTATGATAGGGGGAGGAATAGCATGGCATTGGAAAAAGTGCTACCATATCAGGGCAACTTAATTAAATATGATTTAATTATTAAAGAACAGAAGAATATTGTGTTGAATGTTAATAATGGCAAAATTAAAGTATCGACCCCTAGTTATGCCCATGATTGGGAAATTGAAGCTCTAATTTATAAAAATATTAAAAAAATTATTACGGTAATTAATGTTCACGATAATTATCGAAAGATTGTCATTAATTTAAACGGAACAGGTTATGTTTATGTTTTTAATGAAAAATATCCGTTGCAATTAATCAATGAAAATATTCATACAAAAATTATTAATCGACAATATTTTTTATTAAAAGATGCTGGTAGTTATGATGAAAATGTTAAAAAGTTACACCATTTTTTAAAACAAAAATTTAGTTATAAATTTGAACAGTTATTAAATAAATGAGCAACAATAATGAATTTATCTTATAAAAATTTAACAATTAAAGCAATGGTTCGTAAATGAGGTGTGTGTTATCCACAAACGGAAAAAATTGTTTTAAATACAAAGTTAATTCATTTTGATCCGACAGTATTGGAATATGTAATTATTCATGAATTATCACATTTAGTTCATCATAATCATTCTAAGGCGTTTTGATATCATGTTGAAAAATATATGCCAAATTATCGTGAAAAAGTTGAAATTTTAAAAAAACCAGGAATTTAATATGGTTTTCTTTTTAATTTAACATAAATAAGTAAGGAGTTAAGAAATATGCTTTATATTAGTAATCAACAAGACACTAAAAATCTTGAAAATTTTATTTTTAATCAATTTGATATTTCAGCAGTTAAATTAATGGCGAAAGCAGTCGAGGGTTTATTTCATCATTTGAATTTAGCAGTTCATAGTTTTTTAATTTTAGCTAACATTGGTAATAATGGTGGGGATGGTTTTTGTTTAGCAAAATTAATTAGTGATTATGATGGAACAAAAAAGATCCATATTCATATTTGCACTGATAAAAAAACCTTTGATACTGCTAAAACCCCAGAAGTGGCATATTATTATTCATTAGTTAAAAAGTTGCGAAATGTAACAATGACCTTTCTTGATGATAATATTGAGGCAGTAATTTTATAAACTGATATTATTATTGATTGCATTTTTGGTATTGGTTATCATGGAAAAATGCCACCTGCCATTGCTGAAATTATTAAAAAAGTTAATGAAAGTCAAAAATATGTTTTAGCATGTGATATTCCAAGTGGAATTGAAAATAATAGTGCAACAATTCCAACAATTGCAATTAAGGCTAATAAAACTGTTACTTTTTTTACTTATAAATCAGCTTTTATTAATTATGATATTATTCCTTATTTAGGAAAGGTTGTTGTATGACAATTGGGGTTTCATCAGCAAGAAATTAATAGGATTTGCTCGAAATTAATTGATAACAACTTATTTTATACGGATAGTGTCCAATTACATTCCCGCTCACTAATTTCACACAAAGGCATTTATGGAAATTTACTTATTTTTGCTTCAAGTTTAGAATATTTAAATGCTAGGACTTTAGTTGCTAATATGGCATTAAATGCTGGAATTGGCCTAGTAATTTGAGCATTATCCCCAGAATTATTAGGAAAAACCAATAATACTGCTCCAGAAATTACGTTTTGTGATGCTTCTGATCGAACTCGAATTTTAGATTTATTAACAAACAAAGTTAATGTAGTTGCCTATGGAATGGGAAAAGGAAAAATAGAACGGACATATAATACTTTAAATTATATTTTAGATAATTATAAAGGATCAATTGTTGTTGCTGATGGAATTAATGTTCTAGATGTCCCATTATTACGGAAATTACGTGGACGAGCAATTTTAACACCCCATGCATTGGAATTATCACGTTTAATTAATAAAAGTGTGCCAGAAATTTTAAGTAATCAAATTAATATTGCAAAAGAATTTGCTAATAAGTATAAAATTGTTGTTTTAAAAGGATATCAATCAATTATTACGGATGGTAATCGCGTGTATATTAACGGTACAGGTAATCCATATATGGCTGTTGCTGGTATGGGTGATACGCTAACTAGTTTAATTGCTAGTTTAGTTGGTCAAGGTTATGAATTGTTTGAAGCAGCAATTGTTGGAACGTATTTACACGGGTTAACTGGTGATGAAATTTCACAATACAAAAAACCCGTGTTACCAACAGACATTATTGATCAAATTGGTTTTGTCTTAGCAGAGCTTATTGGAAGTGACGATTCGCTTAATTTTAAAAAATAGTTATTTTGGTTATTTCGGTAACTTTTGAATTTGTTATAATTGATTAAAATGAAAAATGGAGAATAATAATGCGCCAAATTTTAAAAAGTTATTTAAAATCATATTTTAAAAATTGAATTGAAGCCGGAGGTTTAATTCTTTTTATTATCATTATTATTGCAACAATTGCCGGAATTTTATCAGGTGCTTTACAATATAAAATAAAATATAATGATTTAGTATATACATCTGAACAATGAGATTATAATTTTAGTGTTGAAGATTATAAACCTAATTTTATGGAAGATTATTATTTACATAATAAGTTTATTGATAAAAATAAGCAAGAAATTAATGTTACAGGAGTTCCCCAAGCAATTTTAAATGAAAACAGTAGTTGGTGAAAAACAACAAAAAGTGTGTGTGGTACTCTTGCAAGTCCAGAATTACAGCAAATTTGTTCAACAAGTCAAATTATTACTAAATTAGCAAAAGTTGCGCAATATCGAGGAATGAAGCAAAATATTGATGGTGTTAATCCGATTGGCTATCTTTATTTTAAAAAATTTAATTGAAACCAACCAAAAGAAATAGTAACACGGTTATTACGACAAAAAACTTTGCCAGAATATTCTGTTGGTGTTTTTGAAGCTATTTCTTTTAAACAACGAAGCGGTTCAAATTATACTTTAAAGATTACTCCTGCGGTAGTACAAAATCTAGAACAGACAACCGCCGTTAATTTTAACCAATTGAAATTATACCAAGGACAGTTGCCAACAGTAGATAATGAAGCGGTTGTTAGTAGTTTATTTGCAGAGCAAAATCATTTAAAAATTGGAGATATTTTTCCAGTCATTCCAAACAACCCAAATTTTAATTTAAAAATTATTGGAATTGGAAATAATTTAGATAATTTTATTAAGCGGACAAGTTTAAAAATTAATAGTAGCAATGATATTCGGAAATACGGTGTATTATTTACAACTGAGCATTTCCAAACTCAATTGCAGGATGCAAATGTTCGTGGTGAGTTAGGAAATATTACTTTAAATCCAAGTCAAAAAATTTTAATTAAATTAAATTCAACAAATGCAATTTTAACTTTAAAAGAAAATTTAGCACAGGGTTATATTAATCCAACAGCAACTTTAATTCCATATGAAAATAGTGATATTGCAATGCAAACGCAAAATATTAATATTCAAATTATTTTGTATAGTGCAATTGGTTCGGTGCTGTTATTTTTAGGTTTTATTTTTATTAATTATACAATGAAAAAAGAGATGAATAAAACTCGTCGTCAAATTGGAATTTTTAAAGCTTTTGGTTATCAAACAACGGAATTATCATGAATTTTTTCAACAAAGTTTTTTGTCACGATGCTATTTGGTATTATCTTAGGATATTGTGTTAGTATTCCTATTCAGTTATATGTTAATACATTATATACAACAGGATTATTAATTCCATTTAAATTAATTTATGTTTCCTGATGATTTATGCTAATTTTGTTTTTAGTTATACCCATCTTTTTTACTACTTTATCATTTTTATTTACAATGAGTTATTTAAAAAAACCAAGTTTAGTATTAATTAATTGTGCTGGAAAAATGCATTTTTATGGTTTAATAATTGGGATTAAAAAAATTTTTAGTAAAACAAGTTTCTTGTTTCGAATTCAATTAGCATTTACTTTAAAAGGATTTTGAAAATGAATGATTGTAATGTTTATTTTCTTTATTTCTTCATTACTTTTTATCATTCAATTTAATGCATCTGATATTTTTCGACAAATTGTTTATTCGTTTAGTAATGTTTATCAAAAAGATGTTGACCATCGCTTCCAATTTCCAAGTTTATTAACAATGGTAACAAGTCATCGAACTCCAACAGGAGAAGAAAAATTAAAATTAATAAATAATAATCATTTTCGAGTGTTACCAACAAGTAATGTTGAACAAACCCAAGCTGTTTCATTAGCAAAATTTAATGAATTAGCAACAGCGATTCATCATAATCCGATGGATATGGAATTATGACAAAAACTCTTTCTTTATCAGCCAATTTATCAGTCAGTTTATTTAACTGATTTAATTCAAGTTGTTAAAGATATAACAAATATAACAGGAGGAAATTTACCAGATTGAGGAAAAAATATTGTTAATTTAAGTAATCTGATTGACCAGACACATATTAAGACAGTTGTTAGTTTTAATACATTGTATTATAATCCTCAAACAGAATTGCCAGTTCTTAATTTAGCTGTAACTCCAAGTAATCGTGAAACAGCAGTAATTAGTGATCTTAATTTAAAAGGGATTGAACCAAATACTTGGACAAATTTTTATCAAATGGAAGGTGTTAACAAAACGGTTATTAACGAATTGTTTGCAGCACCATTAACAAGAACACAAATTCCTGCAATTATTTCAGAAAAAATAGCTAAATTAAATAATTTAAAAATTAATGACACTTTTGAATTTACTGTTAAAAATGTAAGATCTCCGTATAATATATCAATTGTTGTAAAGGGAATTAATAAAAATGATACAACACGAAGCAATGTTTTTATTAATGTTAATACTATTCGGTTTTTATTTTATGATTTTAACAAAAAACCAGTCCCAAATGATTTTTATGATGGAGTTATTTCTAAGGAAAAAATGATTTATGATAAGATCAACCCAAAAGAATTGCTAATGGAGAAACAAGATTATAAGATTACATTGCAAAACTTAACAATTAATATTTTTAACCATGATATTACAGATAATTTAGGAAAAATTATGACAACAATAACTAGTGATGGTAGTGATATTAGTATCTTTACGGGTCCAGATAATGTTGAATTAATTACCTTGCAAAAATTATTAGCATCGGCAGGCTTGGGGATGTTAAATGATTCATTGTTAATTTTACAAATATTAAATGGAATTATTATTTTCATTATTTTAGCAGTTATTACTTCTTCGGTAATTGATGAAGCTAGCTCAGTTATTTTAACAATGCGAGCCTTAGGATATAAACCACGGCAAGTAAACTTTATTGTAATTGGTAATTATGTTCTTGGTGTTTTATTTACCTTCTTCCTGGCATATGTTATTTCCTTACTAATTTGGTACTTTGCTGTTAACATTATTTTAGAACAGTTTAAATTTGTTATTAATTTACCATTAAATTGACAAACACCATTAAAAGTTGGAACTATTATTAGTATTATTTTAGTTCTATCATGACTATTATCTATGTATTTAGTAAAAAAACAAAAACTAAATGAATTAACTGAGTAAAATAGGTTATAATAAAATTATAAAATTTCAGATTAAATCGTTGATTTAGGAATAGTAATTAATATGCTTATCGTCAGATAATATGCTTATCGTCAGAGAGGTTATGATTGGTGCAAATAACTGGTGAGATATTAAAGAATTCACCTAATGAGAGCTGCTAATCCCAGCCGGATTATTTAATATAAATGATTCGTTAACTGTAATATAAGACTATTTATTAGTAAAAAAAAGGATGGTACCGTAAAAAATTGCTCCTTGTTTATATTTTTTTAATATAGACAAGGATTTTTCTAACTTAATTAGACTTCAGCAAGAAAGGATTAAACAATGGAAAAAGAATTAGACTTATTATTTACCCAAGCAACAAAAAACATTAAAGCAGCAAAAACAGTGGCGGAAGTTAATGCCGTTCAATTAAAATATTTAGGGAAAAAATCAATGTTGAATGATTTATTGAAAAAAATGAAAGATTTGACACATCAAGAACGTTTAACAATTGGTCAAAAAACAAATCAAATTAAAGGAGAATTAACTGAATTATGTCAAGTTAAAAAAACCGAATTAGAAAATGCTTTATTAATTGCGACAATTGAACAAGAAAAAATTGATTTATCATTACCAGGATATAATTTAGTATTAGCAACAAAGCATCCATTAAACCAAGTTATTGATAAAATTTCGCAATTATTTCAAGAATTAGGATATGATATTGTGTTTGGAACTGAAGTTGATGATGATGAATATAATTTTCAACGCTTAAATTTACCATTAGGACATCCAGCTCGTGATATGCAAGATACATTTTATTTGTCTAAAAACACATTATTACGAACACACTGTACCAATATGACAGCCCGTGCAATTTCACAGATGAAAAGTAAAAATGAAATAATTGCAATGATTTCAACTGGAAATACTTATCGCCGTGATGATGATGATGCTACACATTCACATCAATTTATGCAAGTTGATGGGTTTTTAGTTGCCCCAAATATCACTTTTGCTAATTTAAAATGAACAATTCAATACTTTTGTCAACGGATGTTTGGTGAAGCAACACAAATCCGTTTACGGCCAAGTTTTTTTCCATTTACAGAACCATCTGTTGAAGTTGATGTTACTTGTGTTAATTGTCAAGGTAAAGGTTGTTCAATTTGCAAGCAAACTGGTTGAATTGAGATTATGGGCTCTGGGATGATTAATCCGCTTGTTTATCAAGCATGTGGACAAGAACCAACATTAACTGGCTTTGCCTTTGGCATTGGGATTGAACGAATTGCGATGTTAAAATATGGGATTGATGATATTCGTCGTTTTTATACAAATGACATCCGCTTTTTAGAACAATTTAAGAAATTTGATTAGGAGGTTTAAAATGATTATTACAAGAAGATGATTAAATAAATATATTGATTTTACTGATATTAGTAATGCTGATATTGTTGCTGCTTTAAATAGTTTAGGGTTTGAAGTAGAACGTACTCATAATTTTGATCGTAATAGTAATATTGTTTGTGGTCGAATTCAAGTTGTTAATGAAATTCCTGATACGCATTTAAAGTTTTGTCTAGTTGATACAGGACAAGAATTAGTTGATCCAATTGTTTGCGGAGCTAGTAACCCAGCGGAAAATGGATATGTTGTCGTTGCTCGCCCAGGGGCAGTGTTAGCCGATGGCACAAAAATTGCAAAACGTGAAATTAAAGGATATGCTTCGGAAGGAATGATGTGTTCATTAAGTGAATTAGGAATTGCTGAAAAATATTTAACGCCAGCCGAACAAGATGAAATTATTTTAACTTTTAATGAAAAAGAAGGTTCATATGATATGATTGGTGCTGAAGATGTTTTAACTAAAATTGGTTTAACTGATTATTTGTTTGAGATTGATTTAACATTAAACCGCAGTGATTGCTTAAGTTCTTATGAATTAGCCCGTGAATTAGCCCGCTATTTTAAACGTGAATTATTTCCGTTAGAATTAGAATCAACAGAAAATTTAAAAGAATATCAAAATCCATTAAAAGTAGAAATTGCAACATCAGCAGTTGAATCAGCAATTAGTGTTAATATTAAATTAACGCTGGAAAAAACTCCGCTAAAATTATCAGATCGAATTTGGTTAAAAATTAATGAATATCAATCAAATGTAGCAGATCCATTTGGCGATTTAGCAATTAAAGCAACCCTTGAAACAGGGCAATCATTATTACTTTATGATTTTAATAAAATTAAAAACCCTTTAAAAATTACTGATGATTATGAAAATAAAACTTTTAATATTAAAAAAGGTGATTTAGTAGTTCTTGATGGGAATGAATTTGTAGAATTAATTGGTGTTCGCGTTAATCCGACTTATGCTATTAGTGCTATAACAACGGAGATAACAGTGTTAGCACTCCATTTAAGTCATATTATAATGCGTCAACAACAACGAAAAGTTGGTATTAGTAACATTAATTTACAACGTTATATCAAACCCCTTAGTTATGCTACTGTTGGATTAGGATTATCACGTTATTTGTATTTATTAAAAATTAATGGTTTTTTAGCCGAGTTATCAGTTTTAAACTTTATTAAAGAATATAAGAAAACAGTTGAGCCAATTAACATTACTTTACTTGAGATTAATCAATTTATCGGTCATTCTTTTACCTTATTAGAAATTAAAGCTTTATTAGAACCATTAGCTTTCCAATTTAAAACAGAAGGTGAACAATTATTTGTGACACCACCAGTAACTCGTACCGATATTTTTCAGAAAGCTGATTTGATTGAAGAAATTGCCCGGTTATTTGGTTATAATAACATTGTTGCTCAACCACCAGTCTTACCAAATTTAGTTAAGGCTAAACGTCCTACTGAAAAACCAATTAAAAATTTTGAAACTTTTTTTTTAAATAATGGTTTTTATCAGGCAAAAACATATGCGCTAGTTAAACAAGAAGAAATTACTCATTTTAACTTTTTTAATTATCAAAAACCATATCAATTACTATCGCCATTATCGGAAGAACATGCTGTAATGCGGTTAAGTTTAACAAATAGTTTATTAAACAGTGTTAAATATAATAATGCTCGAAATCAAAAAAATGTTAAGTTATTTACTGTTGAAAAAATTTATGTAAATGAGAAAAGTTATTATCATGGGGCATTTGTAAGTCAAGCAGAAATTGTTCAAAATAAAATAACAGGCGATAGTCTTTCTAATTCGTATTATTATATTAAAAGTTTATTGGAAGTTTATTTGCAAAGTGAACAAATTGATATTGATGAATTATCATATCAATCAGCACCAAAAAATAAAATTTACCATCCTTATCAAACTAGTCATGTTTTTTTAGGAAAACAATTATTAGCAATTATTGGTGTGATTCATCCTAGTTATCAAAAAGAAGTTGATTTAAAAAGTACAACTTATTTTGGCGAAATTAATTTTGAAGTAATGTTTAATTATCCGCATAAGAAACAAACATTTTTCACACCGCCTTCTAAATTTAGTACAAGTAGTCGTGACATTTCAATTTGAGTACCAGTAACAGTAACCTACGAACAAATTAAGAAAAAGATTTTAACAGGAGTTAAAAATGTTGTTGCAATAGAAGTGATTGACCAGTATTTTGATCATAAAGAAATGCCTAATCATGTTGCTTTAACAATTAGTTTTACATTTAATGATATGGCAAAACAGCTAACTGAAACAGATATTAACCAACAATTTGAACAAATTAAAATGAATTTGAAAAAATTACAATTACAAATTCGCTAGAAAAAAAATTTATGTATTTGAGGATTAAGGTAATTTATGAACACTAAATCTTAATCCTTTTAATTAGAACTTGCTTTATTTTTTATATAAAAAGAACATCTTTTGAAACAGATGTTCACTAGTTATTTTATTTTTTTAATATATTCGTGTCATTCATCAATGGCTGCATAATAATCTTGATATTCTTCATTATGAGTAGGATGATATTTTGCAATTAACATTCCAAAAACAATATTAATTAGCATCAACCGTGAAACATAACGGGGATTATCAACATAAAAATTTAGAATTTCAGTATTCTCTAAGGTTAGTTTTTGTAAATTAGGTGGTCCTTTATATTCTTTATTAATTGTTAATAAAATAATTTTAACATTTCGTTTTGTTGCAATTTCAATTAGGAAATGATATTCAGCATCTTGTAAGCTTTTTGAAATTAAAATTAATAAATCATTTTCACTAAGAGTTTCAATTAATTGAATTGTGGCATAATAATTAACAAGATAAGTTGAGTTATATTTTAAAACATTTAAGTGTAAATTTAAATTTTCGCAAATTAAAGTATGGCGACTAATTCCCCAGATAACAATTCGTTCACTCGTATGAATTGTATCAATGAATTTTTCTAATTGATTAACTTTTAAATTTCGATAAGTTTCATCTAATGCATAAGTATGCAGTTTATAAATATTATCAATAATATTATGGAGAGTTGTCTCATTTTCTTGGATATCAAATTCCTTGATATTATTATACTTTCCAGCAACTCATATTTTAAATTTACTATAATTTTCAAACCCCAATTTTTTAATTAAACGACTTAAGGTAGAAATATTGATGAAAAGACTATCTGCTAATTCGTTGATAGTTAACTCTAGAACACTCTGAATGTCATTATTTAATTTTTCAATTAATTGAATTTGCAAATCAGTTAATTGGTTTTTTTTCGTATGTTATAATTTTCATTTTGGCTCCTCATTTTTTACAGCACATTTATATTTTATAAAAATAAATGTATAATTATATTATATTAATGAATAATTTAACAAAAGATTTATTAGGGTAAGATTATTCAAATTTGGCAACAAAAGTCAACAAAATAATGAGGGAACAAAATGATTTATACAGAAACAGATTTTATTAGACAACCGCAAGTTAGTGTCGATATACCATTAAATATTAGCCCAGAATTACTAGATTATTCGGTTAATATTAGAGGAATCAAAGATGTTAATATTAAGGGAATAATTACTTATCATCCAAATCTTAATGCAATTAATATTATTGCAACAATTATTGGAGAAGTTGTTGTTGAGGATGCTCAGACATTAGAACATTTTGCTGTTCCAATTAATTTAGAATGAAATGATGAGTATAGTTTTAAATTTTATAAAAAAAGTGATATTAATTACTTAAATGAGCAAAATTTTGATATAATAAAATATGCATGAGATGAAATAATTATGAATATTCCTATTAATTTATCTAAAAATAGTGATAAAATAATTAGTGGTGATTCAACTTGGCAAGTTTTTTCTGAGGAAGAATTTGCAGCGTATCAAGCAGCTCAAGCGGATTCACGATGAGAACAATTACACGGAAAATTAGTTAAAACAACAAAGGAGGAGAAATAATGGCGGTACCATTTCGAAAAACATCCAAACAGGCAAAAAGAAAACGCCGAACACATTTTAAATTAGTTGGAGCAACTTTGATAGCATGTAAAAATTGTGGAGCATTAATTAAACCACATAGAGTTTGTCGTGAATGTGGATATTATAAAGATAAAGAAGTTATTAGAGTTGATTAGGTTATAATAACTAATTATAGGAAAGGATCAAGAGATTCTTTTTTTAACTAATGTTGTATTTATAATTTATCTTGTTTAAAAAAGCCTTTAAATTATTGGTCCAGTAGTAGGACTTTTTTTGTAAAAAATTTTTTGGGAAAAGTGTTGCAATATGGGAAAGAGTATAATACAATATGTATGAAAGTGGGGGAGAATGGGGCAAAATGGCATTATTAGGAACTTACAATCATACATTAGATGATAAAGGACGATTAACAATTCCTTCTAAAATGAGAGAACAGTTTAAAGATGATAAAGTCTTTATTTCTCTTGGTTTTGATAGTTGTATTGATATTCGTAATGAAGCTGAATGGTTAAAGTGAACAGAAAAAGTTGCTTCAACTGGACAAGCCACAGCCGAAGGAAGGGCTTTGACACGAAAAATTATGTCAATGTCTGATGAAACTACTTTCGATAATGCTGGACGAATTAAAATTTCGTCCATTTTGCAAAATAAAGCAAATATTACAAAAGATGTTGTTATTATTGGAAACAATGACCACTTAGAATTATGAGATCCGAAAGTTTGAGAAGTATACATTGAACAAGCACCAGGAATCGAAGAAGCGGCAAAAAATTTTGAGGAAAAAATTTAACGTATGGAATTTAAACATGAGACAGTCTTATTACAAGAAGCAATTGCCGGTTTAAATGTTCAAAACAATGGAATTTATGTTGATTGTACCTTAGGGCGAGCCGGACATAGTCTTGAAATTTTAAAGCATCTTCCAAATGGAAAGTTATATTGCTTTGAGCAAGATGAAGCAGCAATTGTTGCTTCTGAAGAAATTTTGCAGAAGAGTAAATATCGTAATTATGAAATTATTAAAAATAATTTTGTTAATTTAGCTGCTGAATTACAACTACGACATGTTAAAGCAGTTAATGGTATTTTATATGACCTCGGAGTATCATCACCACAATTAGATGATGATAACCGTGGTTTTAGTTATCGCTATGATAGTCCATTGGACATGCGGATGAATCAACATCAAGGATTAACAGCAAAAACCATTGTTAATACTTATTCGCAAGAAGCTTTAGTAAAACTTTTTCAAGATTATGGTGAAGAACCATTTGCAAAAGTAATTGCAAAAAACATTGTTATTACTCGTAATGAACAAGAAATTGTTACTACTTTCCATCTTGTTGAAATTATTAAAAAAAGTTTGCCACAAAAGATTTTAAAAAAGGCAAAACATCCAGCAAAACGAGTTTTTCAAGCATTACGAATTGAAGTAAATCAAGAGTTATTTGTTTTACAAGAATCATTACGACAAGCAACAACTTTATTAGCGGTGCATGGTCGGTTAGTTGTAATTTCGTTTCATTCATTAGAAGATCGTATTGTTAAAAAATATTTTCAAAGTTTAACAAAAGATTCTAATTATGAAATAAATCAACAGCTACCAGTAATATCACATTTTGAAAGTGATTATCAGATTATTACTAAGAAAGCAATTGTACCTTCGGTAACTGAACAAACAAACAACCATCGAAGTACAAGTGCTAAATTAAGAATATTAGAACGGGTGAAATAATATTCTAAAATTTGAAAAGGAGGTGAACGAAGTGGATTATAAGTTAAAAGAAGTATATGCTGTATTAGAAATTAAAAATTATAGTTTTAGTTTTATGGTTGGTATTTATACTGAATCACAAATTAAAGTGCTTTATAAAAGGCATCTTGAATATCATTTTTGTGATAATGGTATCATTATTGATGAAAAAAATGTGGCTAAAGAATTAGTTAATTTAATTAAAGATGCAAATCGACAATTAGGAATTGTAATTGAACGGGTGGCAATTAGTATTCCAGCAAATAATATGACAATTAAAACTTCAACCAAAATGCTAAATTTAACACATGATCGTCTAATTACGAAGAATGATATTGATTCATTAATTACATTAGCAAAAGAAGTTCCTTTATTAGATGATGAAACTGCTTTTTTTATTAGACCATATCGTTACATTCTTAATGAACAAAAAGCATTATCAGCGCCACCAATAGGGCAGGCGGCGCACAAAGTACGTATTAAGGCAATTGTTTATGTAACAAAAAAACAGATTGTTCAAAGTATTTTTGCGACACTTAAATATGCCAAAATTGAAGTTATGGGTATCCTTCCAGAAGGGTTTAGTCTTGCGTGAAATATTGCATCACCAGTTGATTTGCAAAATGGAATTACAATTATTAATTGAGATTATGATAATATTATCGCTTATGTTTTTGTTCGTGAAACTTTATGTGAACAAATTATTACTCCGGGTGGGATTAAAAAAATAATTACGTGATTACGTAATGTCTTAAGTTGTGATAATAAGCAAGCACTAAAATATTTATATAAAATTATTAATTTAAATAATAATAGTAAAAATAATTTAATTATTTATAGCAAATATGATCAACAGCAACAAACACAATTAAATTTTACCCATTATGATTTAAAACGAATTGTTAATCATGTTTTAACAGAAGAAATGGAAACATTGAGTGAAAAGTTAGCTAATAGCTTAGGGCACTATAACTATCCAGTGGTTGTTGTTGGTGAAATTTTACGAATTAGTGGGTTTAAAGAAAATTTGTTGGCATTAAATAAAGATAAAAATGTTACCTTTTATATTGCTTCAACATTAGGAGCAAAAGAAACATGATGTATTGGCTTATTGGGAAATATTTATTATCAACATTTAGCAAATAAAGTTAGTGCAACAAATATTCAATCGGTTGATCATCGTTATATTCGTTATTTAAATAATAATGGTGATAAAAAAGGACCACGAAATGACAAATATGGTGAGCATCATCAACCAGGTGGCAATGCCAATCCGGCACAAGGGGATATGCCGCTAAGTAACCAGCATTTAAACGGTTCGCAACAATATCAACAAAAATACTACCAAAATATTAAATAAATAGTATAATATATAAAAAATGGAGGAATTAAGGTTATGGACAATTTTGATAATTATGAACAAGTCGCGTCAATAAAAGTTATCGGTATTGGTGGTGCTGGTAATAATGCTGTCAATCGGATGATTGAAGCAGGCGTACAAGGGGTTGAATTTATTGTTGCTAATACTGATGCCCAGATTATTAGTGTTTCAAAATCAAAAAATAAAATTGTATTAGGTAAAGAAACATCAAAAGGGCTAGGAGCAGGTGCTAATCCTGATGTTGGTCGTCAAGCAGCAATTGAATCAGCAGAGGAAATTAAAGACGCTTTAAAAGGGGCAGATATGGTTTTTGTCGCCGCTGGAATGGGTGGTGGAACTGGAACTGGGGCTGCTCCTATTATTGCCAAACTTGCCAGAGAACAGGGTGCTTTAACCGTTGGAATTATTACAACGCCATTTTCATTTGAAGGACGTGCGCGCAATAGTTATGCTATTCAAGGAACCGAAGAACTACGTAAACATGTTGATTCATTAATTATTATTTCAAATGATCGCTTATTAGAAGTAATTGGTGGTGTCCCATTAAAAGATTCATTCAAAGAAGCAGATAATATTTTACGCCAAGGAGTTCAAACCATTACTGATTTAATTGCAGTACCATCCTTAATTAATTTAGACTTTGCAGATATTAAGACCGTGATGAAAAATAAAGGGAATGCTTTATTTGGTATTGGGATTGGTTCAGGTAAAGATAAAGCAATTGAAGCTGCTAATAAAGCAATTATTTCTCCATTATTAGAAGCATCAATTCGTGGTGCTCGTGATGCTATTATTAATGTTACTGGTGGTAATACCTTAACCTTAAATGATGCTAATGATGCTGTTGATATTGTTAAACAAGCAATTGGTGGCGAAGTTAATATTATTTTTGGAACAGCAGTTAATGAGCATTTAGATGATGAAATGATTGTAACTGTCATTGCAACTGGGTTCGATGAAGAACAAAATTTTACTAATCTAGATAATGGTTATCGTGCTTCAATGGAAGAATACGAAGCACCAGCACCACACCCAACACGGAATGCTGAGGTTAGTGATGACAATGATCAAGATGTTGCTCGTAAACGGCCAAGTTATTTCACTAATTTATCTGAAAATGCTGAACGTGAAACAGCAAATGCAAACCGTCGGATTAATGCGTGACGAGAACATGTTAATAATAATCAAGTCGTTGAACATGACGATGAAGATGATGATTTACCACCATTTGTTCGTCGTAGTTGATAATAATGAGCATTTTTAAGAAAAAACAACGAAGTATTTACGAATTTCAACCACGAATTGATTTTAATGATAGCCGCCCAACCGCACCAATTGTCCATAGTGATCAACCATTAGAACAACCATTAACAAAACCTGTTCTTGCCCCAGAAACACCCTTTCAAAAGGTGAATTTTGAGCGTGAAAGCGCGAAGTACAGCCTTCTTCTGAAGTTAGTAGTAACACAAGTGTACTTACAACTGGTTTTATTGCTGATAGTTATAATGATGCTCCCAAAATGGCTGATTTATTATTGACAAAAGGGCAATTAATTGTTTATTTAGAGAAGTTACCAAAAGGAAAACGGGTACGGCTATTAGATTTTATTAGTGGTGTGATGTATGCTTTTAATGGTTATGTTCAAAAAATTGAACATAGAACTTATCAATTTACAATTCAAAAAGATGCTTAATAAGACACAATTATTGCAACATTATCAGCAAGATTATGAATTAATTAATAAAATTAAAGGATGATGTGAACAAGCCCACCGTGGGCAAGTTGTTAACACAGATTTTCTTGATTTACGTCAAATTGCAATTTTGCAAGCAATCTTGGCACAAGAAAAGATTACTAATTATTTTATTCATAAACCATTAACAAATGGTTTTCGAGCAACAGTTAGTTTTAATGCTAAGCACGATAATACGGTTATTTTACATGCGAAACAACCAACACCGCATTTTTTTCAACATCATCAGGTGCTTGGTTTTATTTTAAACCAATTACAATTAGAAATGCAAGTGATTGGTGATTTATATATCACAGCAAATGATTTATATTTAAGTGTTTTAAAGAAAATTATGCCAGTGTTTATTAATGCTCCATTAATTATTCAAAAGAACTTATTAACTTGGACTATTAACCCTGCCCCTGTTGTTATTGAATATCAATTTACTGTTTTTACAAAAACAGTAAAAAGTTTACGTTTAGATGCTGTGGTAAGTGCCCTTTGCAATGTTTAACGCCAACAAGCACAAAAATATGTTGAACAAAATTATGTTTATGTTAATTTTTCAGTGGTAAATAATAAGACTTTTCAAGTTGCTTGTGATATTATAATATCAATAAAACGATATGGTCGTTTTAAAATTAATGCAATTTTACCATCAAAAAATCAACATTATCGAATTACAATTGCAAAGTTTGCATAAAGTAGGGAAAATATGGCAGAACAAGAGAAAGATTTACGGACAATTATTTATGAACAAAATGAAATTATAGAAAAATTAACATACGATAATCGCCAATTAATGTTGCGTTTACAAGAATTACAACATTTAGAGCATATTTCACGGTATAATATTGAAAAATCACGCGAAGCATTTGAAGTTGCAAGTCATAATGCAGGACGGATTATTATGAAAGCAGTTGATTTTTCTTATGCTTTTAAAGAAGAAATTGCAGTATTACTTGATGACATTGATCATAATCTGCATAATCCCCAGAATGTGTTAAAAGTAATTGGTGATTTTTTAGAACGAAATAAGCGCATTTATGCCTTTTCCATTAATGATGGTGAACGAATTACAGAATTGATTAAAAAAGAAATTATTAACAAAATTAAATAAATAGTGTAATATTTATTTATAAGAAAACAAACCACGGTTATTTGCTCGTTTTATTACAGCAAGATTAGGATGATGTGAGCTAATCATAAAAGACAAATAATTATCTCTTGTTTTTACAATTTAAAATAAAGAAAAAAAGGTAAATATTATTACAATATTTATAAAGTAAGATGGTACCGTGCATTTGCGCTCTTATAGTCTTACTTTTTTTATGACAGAAAGGAAAAAACACTGATGAATTATAAAGATACATTATTAACTCCCAATACCTTATTTGAGATGAAAGCTAATTTGGCAGGAAAAGAACCGCAAATTCAGTTAGAGTGACTTAAAACAAATGTTGTTTCAGGGCGCTATCAACATAATGCTAACAACCAACCCTTTATTTTACATGATGGTCCTCCTTATGCAAATGGGGATTTACATGTTGGTCATGCGTTAAACAAAATTTTAAAAGATTTTATTGTTCGTTATTATAATCAAAAAGGATTTTATAGTCCATGAATTTGTGGCTGAGATACGCATGGTTTGCCAATTGAAACTGCTGTTGTTAAAAGCGGGGTTGATCGGAAAACAACTCCACCAGTTGCCTTTCGCCAAATTTGTCGTCAATATGCTTTAGACCAAATTGAAAAACAAATTACGCAATTTAGTTGGTTAGGTTTGTTTAGTGATTTTCAGCAAAAATATGTAACATTAGATTTGCCATATGAATTAGAACAATTACGATTATTTCAAACAATGGTTCAAAAAAAAATAGTTTATCGGCAATTAAAGCCAATTTATTGATCACCTTCAAGTGAATCAGCTTTAGCGGAGGCAGAAATTGAATATGCTGATTTAACATCACCATCAATTTATGTAACTTTTACAGTAACAACAGGAAATAAGGTGATTAAACCAGGAACAAAATTTTTAATTTGAACAACAACACCATGAACAATTCCAATGAATCAATTGTTAGCGGTTGGAAAAGATGTTGTTTATGTTGAAGTTCTTGTTGAAGGTGAAAAATACTTATTTGCTAAGGCTTTATTTGACGAGTTACAAACATTATTAAATTGGAAAAAAGTTAAAATTGTACAAGAAGTAGTTGGTGCTAAATTAGTTGGAATTATTACAAAACATCCTTTATATGACCGCGATAGTTCTGTTGTTCTTGGCCACCATGTTACTGTTGAAGCTGGGACAGGAATTGTCCATATCGCATCGGGATTTGGTGAAGATGATTATTTGATTGCCCGTACGAACAATGTTCCAATCTCTGCACCATTAGATGATACTGGAAAATATACTCCAGAAGTAGCAGATGATAGTTTAGTTGGTGTTTATTATGAAGATGCAAATAAAATGATTGGTCAACGATTAGAACAAAATGGCGCTTTGTTAAAATTAAAATTTACAAAACATCGTTATCCAATTGATTGACGAACAAAAAAACCAGTTATTTATCGTGCAACAGCACAATGATTTGTTTCAATTGAAAAAATTAAGCCAGAATTATTAAAAGAAATTAGACAAGTACAATGAAATCCACAATGAGCAGCAAAAAGAATGGAAACAATGATTGAAAATCGTCAGGATTGATGTATTTCTCGTCAAAGATTATGGGGTGTACCAATTATTGCCTTTTACGATGAAAATAATCAACCACAATTTACAACAGAATTAATTGAACATGTAATTAATTTATTTGCCAAAACAAAAACAACTGACATTTGATTTGAATGAAGTGCTGATCAATTGTTGCCACCAGCTTATCAAAATCGCAATTGACGAAAAGAGCAAGATATTATGGATGTTTGATTTGATAGTGGTGTTAGTAATTTAGCAGTAACAAAAGAATATCATTTACCCCATCCCGTTAATGTTTATTTGGAAGGAATTGACCAATTTCGAGGATGATTTAATTCATCATTAATTACTTCGGTTGTGGCGACAGGTCATGCTCCTTACCAAGTTGTTTTATCACATGGTTTTGCTAATGATGAAAAAGGCAGCAAAATGAGTAAATCATTGGGAAATGTTATCTCACCATTAGCAATTACTGACCAGTATGGGGCTGATATTTTACGAATGTGAGTAGCTTCGGTTGATTATCGTGATGATGTTAAAATTGGGCCAGAAATTTTAAAACAAATTGCGGAAGCTTATCGAAAAATTCGTAATACATTACGGTTTTTATTAGCAAATTTAAATGATTTTAATACAGAAACTGATTTACAATCAAAATTAGGAGAGGTTGATTATTATGTGTTACATTTAGCGCAGGAATTTCAACAAAAAGTAAATAAAAGTTATGAAGAATTTAATTTTAATAATGTTTATACTTTAATTAATAATTTTGTTACCACAACATTATCAAAATTTTATTTAGATTTTACAAAAGATATTTTATATATTGAGGAAATGAAATCACCGCGTCGTCGTGCGGTACAAACAACATTATATTATTTATATCGGATTTTAGTTGATGTTTTAAAACCAATTATTCCGCATACAGTTGAAGAAAGTCATCGCTTTATTACATATCCCGACCAACAAAGCTCGGTTCATTTAGAAGAAAATTTTGTTTTAACAATGGCTATTAATGATAAATTAATTGCAAAATGAGACCAAGTGCTGAAATTACGAGATGATGTTAATAAAGAATTAGAATGTCGTCGTGAACAAAAAGAAATTAAAAAATCATTAGAATGTCAAGTAACGATTGCTTTAAAACCAGCATATGCAAGTTTAGCAGCAATTAAGGATTTATATCAAATTTTTATTGTTAGTGAAATTATTTTTACTACTGACCATCAGAACTTAACAGAATATGAAACTAGTTTTTTAAAAGTTCAAGAAAAAGCTGGTTTAAAATGCCAACGTTGTTGAATAATTTATAATCATTTAAATGTCCAAAATAATGAAATTTGTGATCGCTGTTTTAATGTTTTATCGGTAAAAAATGTGCGATAATATATAAAACGAAAAAGGAGTAAAAAGCAAATGAAAGAACGAACAAAACAATTTTGATATGATTTTAAAGACCATTTTAAAAATCGAGATTATATTTGAAAATATAAACTCCAAGTTTGTCTACCAATTTTTATTTCGTTATTAATATTAGATATTATTACGAAGCAATTAGCTTTTCATTTATTGTCCCATGACTCAGCAGCTCCCGAAGTTAAATTTTTGGATGGATTTATTAATTTTAAATTTATGGTTAATAAAGGAATTGCTTTTGGAACAAATGCTGATAATCTTCCGCTTGTTATTATTGGTGCAGTTTTTATTACTTTGCTTGCATTTAGTATTCTTTTATATATTAATAATAAAACTGCTGCTGTTGGTTTAATGATGATTACAACTGGTGGGTTTGGTAATTTAATTGACCGTATGTGAAACCATGGTGGGGTTGTTGATTTTCTAGCATGAATTTTATTTCCCCCTTATAGTGTGTTTAATTTAGCTGATACTTGAGTAACTTTTGGTGTTATTGTCTTAATTTTTGCTATTATTATTGAAATTATTCAGTTTTATCGTGAGCGAGCACGAAGCAAACGCGAAGAGCATTTTGAACCAAATGACTAAGATTACCTTTACTGTTTCTTCATCAGCTCGAATTGATAAAATTTTAACTGATTATTTTAAAACAAATCCCACTCCTTTTTCGCGAACTAAAATCCAAGCATTAATTAAGCAAGAGAAAGTTCAAGTTAATGGACAAGTTGTGCCGGCAAATTATGTTAGTCAAATTGGAGACCATGTTCGCATTGAATTTCCAAATTCTAAAGCAAGTGAATTAACACCAATGCCAATCCCATTAACAATTTTGTATGAAGATAGTTATTTAATGGTGATTGATAAACCAAATAATTTAGTTGTTCATCCAGCACCAGGACACCAGAATGATACTTTAGTTAATGCTTTATTAGCACGAGGAGTGCAATGGTCAACTGCCAGTGGTGAGCAACGCCCAGGAATTGTCCATCGCATTGATCGCCAAACGACAGGAACTTTAATTATTGCTAAAAATGATGTTGTTCATCATCAACTACAACAACAAATTCAAACAAAGCAATTACAACGCCGCTATTTAGCGCTTGTTCATGGTCAAATTATTGAAAATCGCGCTAAAATTGATGCGCCAATTGGCCGTGACCCTAATGATCGCAAGAAAATGACAGTTACAGCAAAAAATTCTAAAAAAGCAGTAACTAATATTCTTGTAATTGAACGCTTTAATGATTATACTTATATAGAGTGTGAATTAGAAAGCGGGCGAACTCATCAAATTCGAGCTCATATAAAATACATTAACCATCCTATTGTTGGTGATCCGTTATATGGCACAGCCGCTGATAAAAAAGAAAGTTTTGGACAATATCTGCATGCGTATCAATTAAGATTTATTCATCCAGTTACTAAAGAAACTCTGACCATTACAGCAGCCTTACCACAAGAGTTTGAACAAAGATTAGCAATATTATGCGCGAAAGGATAGAAAACAATGAGTTTTGATAAAGATAAATTATCTCTAGTTGATTATTTTTTAAAACAAGAAAAATACAATGTTTATAAAAGTAAACCACGCAATAATAATAATAATAATGTTTATTTATATAAAGTTGATAGTAAAGAATTTCAAATTATTAAAATTATTGATAATTTTAGTGGTGAATTTAATGATTTCATCATTAATGATGAGGTTGTGCAAACGTTAAAGACTTTTTTAAATAAAAAATTTCAACGCGCAAAACTTACTATTTTATCAATTATTTTAATTGAAAATCGTTCGCAGATTTATAAAGATGATAGTGGCGATGTAACATTATTTGTTGACAAAAATAATTATCTTGACCGTTTAAGTACTTATTATCCGAACATTACAATGTTGCAAGAAAATAATGAAAATGATACTTCAATGGCGGGGATGACAACTGAGGAAATTTTAGATGGGATTAAAGACCCTAATAGTAAATTAACAAAAAATTTAAAGCAACTAAGTGATAAATTAAGTGTCAATAACCTTGGTGTTACATGAGTTTTAATTGCTTTATTATTAATTATTCCAATTGTTGGAATCTTTTTTGGTGCGCAAATTTTTAATACTCAAGGCTTAAATGAAGGAGCAACGCAATTAGTTTATGGTAGTGTTACTCGTGATTTATTAATTTGAAATAATCAATGATGGCGATTATGAACATATGTTTTATTTTCCAGTAACCCATTGTTAGTAGTTTTAAATTTATTTATGATTTTTAGTGTTGCTCGTTATGCAGAAGCTTTGTTAGGGCGTTGACGATTATCAGTCATTTTAGTAGTTGGGATCCCCTTAGCCGGAGTATTTTTAGCAGCCGTATTACCAAATTGAATTTTTGGCGGATCAACTATTTTATTAGCAATTTTATGAGGAAGTTTGTTTAGTTATAACTATGGTAAAGAAGATTTAGGGGCGTTAATTGCCAACCAACGAACTTTAATTATTATGCTGTGGTTGCTAATAATGCCAATCTTTTTAGGTTATTCATTTTATTTAATTAATTTTGTTGGTTTTTTTGTTGGTAGTGCGCTTGGTTATGGTTTAGAATTTAACAGTTCACATCGTGTTAATTGAACAATATTATATCCAGTTTTTATTATTGTAACAATGATTGTGGTTAGTACAATTGCATTATTATGAATACGTTATGTTCCACCCTATAATCGTGCTGTTATTGACGCATTATTAAGTTATTGACGTGCAGGTTTGATGGAAAAGAGTGCAATTGAGGAAATGTTAAATAATTATTATTTTTATCCAAAAGCAAATTGACCAATCTTTTTGTTACAAAGTCAGTCTAGTTTTAGTGATCTCTTTTCTAATTTTAAAGGAGGAATCTTTAATTTATGACAACAGTAATAGGAAAAAAACGTAATGATTATTTATCATGAGATGATTTCTTCTTAAGTGTTGCGCATGTTTGTGCAATGCGAAGCAAAGATCCACATACACAAGTTGGGAGTTGTGTTGTTAACCAAATTGGGCAAATTATTGCGACAGGTTATAACGGTTTACCCCGTGGTTTAAATGATGATGATTTTCCATGAGCACGGGAAGGGGAATATTTAGAAACAAAATATCCTTATGTTGCTCATGCTGAATTAAATGCCATTTTAAGTGCACGAACAAATTTAGAAAATTGTCGAATTTATACAACCTTATTTCCTTGTGCAGAATGTACAAAAATCATCATTCAAGCTGGAATTAAAGAAGTTATTTATGATGATGACAAATACGAAGGCAGCGATGGTAATCAAGCAGCAAAGCGGATGTTTGACCAAGCACAAGTGCATTATCGCTGCTTACCAGCTATTAATGTTATAGTCGAACGACAAGAGGAAAAATAATTAGATTTACAAATAAAACTATAAATTATCAAATAAAATCAAAATCCTTTATTAACTTATTTTTATAAATTATTAGAGAAAGAAAGGTTTTTAAGATGAAGCATTTTTTTACAGATCGGAAATTATTAATTTATCGTATTATTGGTATTATGTTAATTTTTGCTTTTTTAGTTTGTGATTTTATTTTAGCGTTAAAAACAAAAAGTGGCATTTATGGGCAGTTAGCAAGTTATGGAGAGCGTTTAAGCCATTATTATTCATATTTTACAACACAAACAAATTATCTAGTTTTTGTTTATTTTATTTTTTATTTATTTCAAAAAAAAATTAAAAATACAAAACCAGATTTTATTATTCGCTTAATGGTAACAGTTTATATTACAATGACAATGCTAGTATTTTGATTAGGATTAGCAGTGCAAGGTGATATAGTAACA
This sequence comes from Spiroplasma sp. Moj, assembly GCF_016082285.1. Classification (NCBI taxonomy): domain Bacteria; kingdom Bacillati; phylum Mycoplasmatota; class Mollicutes; order Entomoplasmatales; family Spiroplasmataceae; genus Spiroplasma; species Spiroplasma sp. Moj. Next base: position 2,121 of record NZ_MQTY02000003.1, on the reverse strand, counting down.
AATATGAGTGTTTATGAATGAATTTCAACATTTATTTTGCATACCATTATTCCGATTGCAATGATTTTAAGTTATATTGTTACCGCCGGTGATACATTTTACAAATTTGTTTATATCCGACCCTATATTTAATTTGTGTTTTAATTCGTGGTTATATTCGACATAGTGACCACCAACCAGACAATACTCTATTTCCTTATTTTTTCTTAAATTTTTATGCAACAAATGGTTTTGCCTTATTAGCTGTTGGCTCAGTGTTAATTTTTACCTTATGTACTTCATTTCAATATTTTTATATCTGAATTAATAACTTATTTTATTTTCGTAAGCAAATTAAAGAAAATAATATTACCAAAGTTGATCAAATTAAAATTATGATAAATATTAAACAACATCGCCAATTAGATCAAAAAGGTAAAATTGCTATGATTCTAGCGATTGTAGTTGCTATTTTTAATATTATTTTTTCCGTTTTATATTATGTTTATCGTGATATGTGGTCAAAAATCTTAAATTATCCTTATCAAAAAGAACTTGTCTTAGCTTTTAGTATTATTACCTTAGTTTTTGCCATCTTAGGATTAAAAAATCTTTATTGAGCTCGAATTGTGGTTGGCTTTTGTTCAATTTCTTTAGTATGTTTTAATTGAATTTGAATTCTTGGCCCTGTGTTTGATATTGTAATTGCAACATTATGTTTAAATAATCATAAATATTCGAAAGCAGATTTGGATGCTTATTTAGCAACACATCAGCAACCATTAAAATATAAAGCAAAAATAATTCCTAATGTAAAGTAAAGATGCAAATAGGACAATTCGCCCTTATTAANTCAATAATATATTTTTTATTAAAAATTGCAACTATTTTTTCAAAAAAAAAAAAAAAAAAAAAAANNNAAAAAA
>NZ_MQTY02000003.1:0-1211 GCF_016082285.1 Spiroplasma sp. Moj | reverse complement strand
AAAAAAAATAATTTTTTTAAATTATNTNNNTATTTCAGCACCACGAAAAANGATTTTTGTTAAAAANCTAAAATTAATAATTTAATTACTAAATATTTTGTAAAAATACCTCTTTGGAGGATAATCAACCTAAACTCGGTCGTGGTTTCTCATTAATAATTTTCATAACTTTATTAATTTCTTTTTGAGTAATATTGTTAAAATCTGTTCCCTTAATAAGATATTCTCTAATATCTCTATTCATTCTTNCAATTTTAGGTTTTTGTTTTGGTTTANCGGGGTCACAAAAATAAACATTAGTTCCAGTAATTTTTTCAANTCCTTTTCAGTTTGAAAATTCTTTTCCTCTATCANTTATAATTCCTTTTATATTTTCTTTATAAAGTTTATTTTTAAAAATACTTTNAATGGCTTTATTAACCTCTTCTGAATTATGNTGNTNTAATTTAAANCAAATNGTATANAAACTTTTTTCTTNTNTAAAAGTNAAACAAGCAGANTGATGNTCTTTNCCAACNATACANTCCATTTGNAATCAACCAAAAGTNCCTTTTTCATGTTCTGCTTCTTCAATAAATNTAATATTANTCAATTGACCACGATCATCTTTTCTCTTTTTTGTTTTAAANTTTTTACCTTTAANATGGTAATTTTTTCTTAATTTCATTATCTTCTTCATCAAAAACCCCATGATCAATATATTTGTAAAGTGTCACATGCGAAAATGGAAACTTTTCATTATACTTTTTTTCATATTCAAAGATAATTAACATCGGTGAATAGCGTCTTTTACTTAAAATTTTTCTTATGTGATTTACAACTTTTTTTCTAATTTTAGTATATTTTATAGATTTTTTTCTTTTATTNTTATAATCATCATTCGCTTTTTTAGGATCGTATTCTTCTTTAAGTCTTTTAGNNTCTAATCTAATAGTATTACGACTTTTATTCATTACTTTTCCTATTTTAGAATAATTAGGTGTACCATTTTTCTTTTTAAATTTTTCGGATTCTAAATATTCTTTTAAATCATGTCTTTCTACTAAATTAAAATNTTTAAATTTTTTCTTTTCTTTTTTCATAANACAACCTAGCCCTTTCTATTAAAATAGTTATACAATAAAAATTAAAATTGTGAGGTACCATATACATTTTAGACCAGTTAGTCTTTTAAAAATTTTAACACAGCTTCAGTTGNTGTTAAAAAATTT
>NZ_MQTY02000029.1:0-10361 GCF_016082285.1 Spiroplasma sp. Moj | reverse complement strand
TTTAACACCAACTGAAGCTGTGTTAAAATTTTTAAAAGACTAACTGGTCTAAAATGTATATGGTACCTCACAAATATGATATTTTTCCGATTATTTGGATATTTTTTTAATAGTAATGTATAATAATTAAGATTGCATTTATTTAGAGAGATTACATTTGTATTAAGGGGAAAAATGTAAATAAGTATTAATTAATGAACAGCGAATAGAAAGTAGACGATTTTAATTATGGCAAAAATTAATTTTTTCGCTCTTGGTGGATTAGACGAGCGAGGTAAAAATTTATACTGCATTGAGGTAGAACAAGATATTTTTATTTTTGATGCGGGAACAAAAAATCCGGAACGTGGAATTTTAGGAATTGATGTAGTAATTCCTAATTTTGATTATCTAAAAGAAAACCGTACTCGAATTAAAGGTGTTTTTATTACAAAACCTTCGGATGAATGTTCTGAAGCACTTACTTATATTTTAAAAGAATTGGCACTCCCAGTTTATGGAAGTGATTTAACTTGTAATATTTTAAAATTCCATTTACAACGTTTTAAAGTTCGTGGGAAAGAAGAATGTTTTCATGTTATCAATGCAAAAGATATTCTTGATTTTGGTTTATGCAAGGTTGAAGTATTTTCAACAACAACAAATATGCCAAATAGTTTTGGTTTTGCATTACATACACCTGATGGCACAATTATTTATACTGGAGATTATATTTTTGATGCTAAAGCAGACCCTAATTTTGCAACAGATTTACAACATTTAAATCAAATTATTGCTAAAAATAAGGTATTGTTATTTTTATCAGAAGCCTCATCAGCTTCACGCCGTGATTATACAGCACCAAACCATAAGATTAAAAATTATATTGAACGAGCTGTTAAAGAAACAGAAGATCGTATTATTTTAGCTTGTTTTGATCAAGATTTACATAAAATTAGTGAGTTATTTGATTTAGTTCGTGAAAATAATATTTCAGTTGGAATTTATGGTCAAACTTTATTAGAGTCATTAAAAGTGTTATCGGATAGTAAAAAACTAAATTTCAATGGAATTAATTTAAAAGGATTACAAGAAGCAGTTAAAGAAGAAAAATCATTAATTATTGTAACTGGTAGTGGAGAACGTTTATATAGTCGTTTGATTAAAATTGCTTCTGGTAATGATGATATTCTAGATATTAAAGAAAGTGATACAATTATTTTAGCAACACCGCCAAATCCAGGAAGTGAATTAAATCATGCCAATGTTTTAGATGAATTAGCACGAACTGTCGCAAAAACAATTGCTTTATCGGATAAAAAAGTTTGAACAATGACAGCAAGTTATGAAGATGTTAAATTAATGAGTTCAATTATTAATCCAAAATATTTTGTGCCAGTGAAAGGTTTATATAAAGATTTTGTGCAAGCAAAAATGGCAGCAATTGAAGCTGGGATTAATCCAGAACATATTTTTATTGTTGATAATGGCAAAGGTCTTGAATTTATTGATGGTGAATATACGAAAAAAAGCAATAAGGTAAAAACCGCTGATTTATATGTTGATGGGATTGGCGTTGGTGACATTGGAGCAGTTGTTTTAAATGAACGAAAGCAATTAGCTACTGATGGAGTTGTTATTATAGGAGTTTCAATTGATAGTAAAACAAAGGAATTGGTTTCTTTAATTGACACGCAAATGCGAGGAGTAATTTATATTCAAGAAAATAATGATATTTTCCGTAAAATGCAAAAAGTTATTATTGAAATTATTGAGAAACATTATAAAAAAGCTGTTGTTGGTGAAATGTATGATGTCAATGAAGTAAAAAATGAAATTAGATCGACAATTAGTTCATTTGTTAAAACAGAAACAGGAAAAACACCAATTATTTTAGCAATTGTGAATGAAATTTAATTTTATGATATATTTATAGTAGATAAATATTTGAAGTTTTTAAAATGTATGGTCATATTTAAAGTAATTTTTAAATATTTAGAATTTTAGGAGGGCTGCACTATGGAAAAGAAATCTTATGATGATCAGAATGAGAAAACTGCAATCTTAAAAGTCGAAAAAAAGCAGCGTCGTAATGATTCCATCGGGTGAGTAATTGGAGCATTATTAGTGACGTTTTTTACTATTCTTGCCATAGGGCGAATTACTTTAATTGGGCAATTTATTGATGATGTTTTATTTACATTTGCATTTGGCTGGTTTAAGTATTTAATGTATTTTGTATGCTTAGTGCTAGGTTTGACAATTTTTATTGGAGTACGGATTCGATTAAAATCACGGGTAATTTGAATGGTGGTAACCTTTATCATTTTGTCCTGCTGATTGGTAAGTAGCATTTTGTTAATTTATCAATATGCTAACGAGCAAATGGCGTATTTTGATAAAACTGTTTTTTTAGATGTTGTTAAGAATTATTTGCAACGTTGACAAGATGCATCAATTTTTAATCCTAATCCAAACCATCCGATAACATTTGTTGGTTTTAATGGTGCTTGAATTACTTTATATGCTGGAGGGGGTATGATTGGCAATCTTTTAGCTGGGATTGCTAGTTATACTACCATTTTTGGTTCATTAATTTTGTGTTTATCAGTTTTTTTATTATGAGGAAGTTGAGTCGCAACCGGAACAGCAATTGGGATGTTTTTACCAAAAAATGAACTTCAGCAACAAGGTGTACGTGTATTACGTTTATCAGCAAATCGACGTCAAAAGCAAAATATTTACCAAAATTTTAATATTCCTGATGAGGAATTATTTTCAGTTAGGCAAGTTATGCATACAACAGAAGCATCAGATATTACAATTCAAATGCCATCATATACAGCCTTACATGACCAACATTTAATTGATGATTTAATTGCGGATGATTTTGTTGGTAAGAAAAAAATGAAACAAAATTATGTTTGTTTTGATAATCAAACTAGTTCTACACCAGAATTACGAAAAGAACATTTCAATGCAAAAGAACCTTTTAATGATTATCATTCAGGGCCTTCACAGTCACCACATTCTTCGCAATTGCCGCACCGTTCACGAATGCAATTAACACCGGATCAATATATTCAACCACGTAATCGCCGTAGTAATAATACGCTTAATAAAAAACTTGATGATTTACCAGTGTATGGTTCTTCTTATGGAAAAGATATTAATATTGATGTTGCACGCGATAAGTTGAATTCAGCAACTGATATCACGCCTTTTGAAAAAATTAATCGAGGTAGTAATTCAACAACTTTAAAGCAAACATCATTTTATGATGAACAATTACCAACAGAAGAATTTAATCCAACGCCATCAGAGCAATTTGAAACAGTTGATATTAATAATGAAGGAATTTATCATCGACAAAGTAATTCAGAATATCATCATCCATTAGAACCATATCAAGATGAATATTATTCGAATTATGAGCCACCATTAATGGATCAACAACATTTTGACATGCCGTATCAACCACCCCACCGTGTTATGAAACCCAAGTCAATTGAGATTAATAAAAAAAATAGTCAAACTATTTCGCGCCGAAATACTTTTAATAATCCACATTACAAATTACCAAATTTAGGTTTATTAAGTCCAAAGGAAGATAACCGTCGTAATAATGAACGAAATAAACTTGCTGGGCAAAAGAAAGCAGTGAAAATTAATCAAGTTTTTCAACAATTTAATATTGCTGCTAGTGTCCAAGGAATTAATATTGGCCCAACTATTACAAAATTTGAAGTTCAAATGCAACCAGGAGTGAAAGTTAACAAAATTATGCATTTAGAAAATGATCTAAAATATGCTTTAGCGACTCAAAATGTTCGAATTGAAGCCCCAATTCAGGGAAAGTCAGCGGTTGGAATTGAAATTGCTAATGAAATTAGTAATAAAGTAACATTACGTGAAATTATGGAATGGTTACGGTTACCATTAGAAAAACAAGATCATAAATTATTAGTTGGCATTGGTCGTAGTGTGAACGGAGAAATTATTTTTGTTGAATTAGATAAAATGCCACATTTATTAGTTGCTGGTTCAACAGGTAGTGGAAAATCTGTTTGTATTAACACCATTTTATCATCGCTAATATTACGAACAAAACCATCGGAAGTTAAATTATTATTAATTGACCCAAAACAGGTTGAATTAGTTGTTTATAATAATTTACCCCATTTATTAGCGCCAGTTATTACAGATACTAAATTAGCAAATTCTGCCTTAAAAAAAATAATTGCTGAAATGGAACGTCGTTATAGTATGCTATCAGAACGTGGAGTCCGCAATATTGAATCGTTTAATAAAAAAGTTACAGCAAAAGATCGCTTACCTTATATTGTTGTTATAATTGATGAATTAGCTGACTTAATGATGACAGCTGGAAAAGATATTGAAGATTCAATTATGAGAATTACGCAATTAGCTCGTGCCGCTGGAATTCATATGGTGATTGCAACACAACGACCTTCAACAGATATTATTACCGGGGTAATTAAAACAAATATTCCATCGCGAATTTCCTTTTCAGTTACTTCAGTAATTGACTCTCGTACAATTTTAGACCAAGGTGGGGCTGAAAAACTAATTGGGTATGGTGATATGTTATATGCGTCTGCCGGGCAAAATATTCCAACCCGTGCGCAAGGAGCATTTATTTCTGATGATGAAATTCAACGATTAGTTGAATTTTGCCGTGCTCAACAAGAACCTGATTATGATGAAGAGTTTTTAAATATTGAAATAAATAGTGAAACAGGAAGTAGCAATGAAAAAGATAATATTGATTCATTGTATCAAGAAGTTAAACGTTTTGTGATTTTAAATCAAAAAGCTTCGACATCTTTAATTCAACGAAAATTCTCAATTGGATATAATCGTGCTAGTCGTTTAATTGATGATTTAGAAGAAAATGGGATTATTGGTCCACAAAATGGAGCAAAACCACGGGATGTCTATGTTCAAAATATTGACTTAGATGATAATCCTTTTAATGATGGCGGTTATTGATAGAGCGCAGATAATTTACAAAAAAGTAATGATTTATTGTTTATTTATAATTTTTATATATAATTAATGGTATAATTGGAAAGATAAAATTTCAATTAATATTTTTAAATATTGAGTATATAATTAAAATATTATGTAAAAAAACATTAAGGATGAGAAGAAATGGCAAAAAAAACAAAAAAAATAAATGCAAAGTTAGAGAAACTAAATGATATTTCATTAAAATTAACTGATGTTGAATTTCGCTATCGGGAAAATCATCCTAATGCTGTTGATGGAGTTAGTTTTGAAATTAACCATGGGGAATATGTTACAATCATTGGTCATAATGGTAGTGGAAAATCAACAATTAGTAAAATTATTATTGGTGTTTTACGCCCACAAAAAGGGAAAATTGAAGCTTTTGGTAATGAAGTTCATTCATCAACAATTACAGGAATTCGAAAATTTTTAGGAATTGTGTTCCAAAATCCAGATAATCAATTTATTGGCTCAACAGTTCGTGATGATATTGCATTTGGACTTGAAAATCGCCAAATTCCGCAAAAAGAAATGCAAGCAATTATTGATAAAGCTGCGGCAAAAGTTGGTATGAATAATTTTCTTGACCATGAACCACTAATGTTATCAGGAGGGCAAAAACAACGGGTTGCAATTGCTTCAGCACTAGCATTATCACCAGATATTATCATTTTTGATGAAGCCACAAGTATGTTAGATCCAAAAGGACGAAAAGAAATTAAACAAATTATGGTGGATTTAAAAGAATCACGCGAAAAAACAATTATTTCAATTACGCATGATATGGATGAAATTTTAAATGCTGATAAAGTGATTGTTATGAATAAAGGTCAAATGGTTAAATGTGGAAAACCACATGAAGTTTTGTATGATGAAGAGTTTTTGAAATCAATTCATTTAGATGTTCCTTTTGTTTCAAAAGTCGTTGATAGTTTACGCTTAAATGGTTTAAAAGTGAAAAATACACTAGATCTTAGAGAGTTGGTGGATGAGATATGTCAAAAGTAAAAAAACAACCTAAAATTGAAGCATTACAAAATGTTGATATTACATTCACAAATGTGTCTTATGTTTATGCTCCTAAAACACCTTATGAATATACTTCCTTGCAAGATATTAATGTTGTTATTAAACCTGGGAAAATTACTGCTATTATTGGATCAACAGGAAGCGGCAAATCAACCTTAATTCAACATATCAATGGTTTATTAATTCCAACGACAGGAGTGGTTGATGCAAATGGTTTTATTATTAAAGCAAAACAAAAACGCATTAAAAATATTAAACAATTACGAAAATCAATTGGCTTAGTGTTCCAGTTTCCAGAATATCAATTATTTGAAGAAACAATTGAAAAAGATATTATGTTTGGTCCAGTTCACTTAGGCGAAACTAAAGAAGTTGCTCGAGAAAATGCCAAAAAATATCTAGAAATGGTTGGTTTACCATTAAATTATTTAGAGCGTTCACCATTTGATTTATCAGGAGGGCAAAAACGCCGGGTTGCGATTGCGGGAATTTTAGCGATGGAGGGTAATACTCTAATTTTAGATGAACCAACCGCTGGATTAGATCCTGAAGGTGAAGAGGATTTTATTAAATTATTTCAACGGATTAATAAGGAACAAAATAAACGGATTATTTTAGTAACGCATAATATGGACCATGTTTTAGAAATTGCTGATGAAGTTATTGCTTTAAAAGAAGGCCGAGTTTTAAAAGTTGGATCACCATTTGAAATTTTTAAGGATAAAAATTTATTACAAGAATTATTAATTGAACCACCAAAAATTTATCATTTGATTTATCAATTGCAAGAAAAAGGTCTTGATTTAACAAATGTTAATATTCGTAATATTGACCAATTAGCAAAAAAAATTATTGAATATAAAGAACAAAAAAGAAAGGGATAAAAGAGATGCGCTTATCATTTGGACGTTATATTGCTTATAATTCCCCAATTCATCGAATGGATCCACGGGTAAAATTATTTATGTTGTTATTATTAATGATATCAATCTTTTTTTCAACTGGTTTTACTGGTTATGCCATTTTAGGAATAACAATTTTTAGTTTGTTCTTTTTAGCCAAATTACCGCCAAGGTTATTACGAGCATTACTAAAACCAATCTTATTTATGTTTATTATTTTGTTGTTAATTAATTGCTTTTTAGTTACGGATGGTTATATTGGATGACATTGAGGTGGAAAAGCAACAGCAACAGGCCCTGTTGCTGCGGGAGGAAAAAGTTGATTTGCTTTTTCTGAAAAAGCTATTTTTAATGCCCTTTATATGGCATGCCGGATTTATTTAATGATTTTAATTACAACAATTTTAACGGCAACAACGCGGCCATTAGATTTAACTTTAGCGTTAGAAGATTTATTAAGTCCATTAAAACTAGTGCGCTTTCCAGTTCATATTTTATCAACAATTATTTCAATTGCCTTACGAATGATTCCAACTTTAATTGAAGAAGCGGGACGGATTATGAAAGCGCAAGCCTCACGTGGGGTTGATTTTAAAAATGGTCATTTTAAAGATAAAATTAAGTCAACAACAGCGTTAATTATTCCATTATTAGTATCAGTATTTCAAAAAGCTGAAGATTTAGCATATGCAATGGATGCTCGTGGTTATGACCCCCATGCCAAACGAACACGTTATCGTCATTATCGAATTCATTTTCCTGATGTGTTATTATTTATTTTTGGAGTTGGAATTGCTAGCATTATTATTGCTCAATCAGTAACAATGGGGCAATATGAAACTTTTTATCAAGTTTGACATTGAGATAACAATTCTAATGGATGAATATTTGGTAAAATTAAAACAGGATTTTTACAAATTCGGATTCCACATACTGATGAATTTGTTTTAGGATGATAATGTTATATTTATTATTAAGTATTGAATATGATGGTTATGATTATAGTGGCTGAGTTAAACAAAAAAATGCTCGAACAATTCAAGGTGAATTGGAAAAAGCATTTTTTGGTATTTGTCATCAAAAAATTTGAACTTTAGGAGCTAGTAAAACGGATGCTGGTGTGCACGCTTGTGATCAAAAGGTATTAGTAAAACTAACATTCCAACCACGACATTTAGCTTTTTTTATTAAAACCGTTAGTCAAACTTTACCACCAAATATTAATATTAAAAGATATCAGTTTGTAGCTGAAAATTTTAGTGTTCGAACTGCAAAAGTAAAAGAATATGTTTATACAATTAATGATCAAGAGTATGATCTTTTTAACCACCGTTATGAACTTAAAGTTAGTGCACCATTAAATGTTAAAAAGTTACATCAAATTAGTCAAATTTTTGTTGGAACACACGATTTTGCTTATTTTGCAGGGGTTAAACCAACCGAGGATATTGCAACAGTACGGACAATTAACAAAATTTGGGTTAAACGAAACAAAGAAAAAAAAATTGAAATTCATTTTAGGGGGAAAAGTTTTATTCGTTATCAAATTCGCATGTTGACACAAAATATTTTAGTTTGTTATGCTGGCAAAGTTAGTTTAACTGAACTACAAGCACAATTAAACTGTCCGCCTAAAGGAGCAACAACAAAATATTGTGCAAAACCATATGGTTTATGTTTGAAAAAAATTAAATATTAAAATAATTTTAATTAGTATGCTTTTCTTTAAAAAATAAATATGATACTATATATTATTTTACTTTTTTATGGTACAATTTATAGTAACAAGAATGGATAGAAAATAGGGCAAAATGAGGTGCAAAAAATGAATAATGGTTTTTATATTTTACCAAATGAAGAAGGATATTTAGTAAAGTCACATGATACTAATAGTGAAATTGCGCTATTTAGAAGTCGTCGTGATGCAGAAGTGTTTATTAGCACTTTAACATTATCACCAACCCCTGCCTTTTCAAATAATTATTCATCAGGAACTTCAATTCCCCAATATTCATCGCAACCTCAGCAAATTATTACGCCATATCCGACCAATGGTGCTTCACCACAAGTATTTTTTATTCAACAACCAGCTCCAGCGCAACAAGTAGCCCCACCGCCATATCCATTTTATCCGATGATGCCACCAACTTCGCAAATGGGAGGAATGTGTCATAATATGTATCCAAATTATTATGGGCAACAAAATAATCCTTATGGACCATGAGGTTGTACTTGTGGGCATAATAACTCAGATTATAATGAACATTTTGAAAGAAATCCGCACATTAAAAATAATGAAGGTTTAAAACCAGGTTGAAATAATGCCAGTAATGATTTGGATATAAAAAAAAATAATCAATTAAAAGATGATACAGTTCCTTGAACACAGAAAAATGATGAATATTCAAATAATCGGTATGAAGAACAACTAGTTCAATCGCCGGTTGAAGAATATAATCCTCAAACAGTTATTAATCAAGACCAAAATAATCCGGTTGCAACTGATGAAATATTAGGACAACAATATAATGATGTTCCAGTTACTAATCCAGAGCCTATAATAACTCCAAATGTTTATTCAGAGGAAGTGCAACAACAAGGAAATTATTCCCAACCAACCAACAATCAATCATACTATGAACAAGCTTTTGTTTCTAATCCGGTTTTTCTTAATCAACAATCAGAACAAACAAAACAATATGAGCAACCAAAACAAGTGGCAAAACCAATTAATGTAGCTAATGATGATGAATTCTTTAATTTTGCTAATGAACAAGAATTTAATAACAATTCCAAAATTTCAAAAAAAGAAACAAAACGTTTAATGAAAGAAGAATTAAAAGCAGCTAGAATGCAAACAAAATTAGAAAAACAGAATCGTAAAAAAGCAAAACGTAAAGGGGCACTTGATATTGAAGAATTAGACCCAATTGTAGAATAAAAAGCAAATTAATTTTGCTTTTTATTTTTTTAAAATATTTTAAATTTTGTGAGGTACCATATACATTTTAGACCACTGATTTAGTCTTTAAATTAGAATGGAGATTAAAATGAAAAAGTATATGGTAACAAGCATTCCAACTGAAAATGAATTATATTCATTACAACGAAAAATAAAAAAATGATATTTACAACAAAAACTTACAAAAGAAATAAATTATATTTATCAAAATGTCATTAATTAGACTTCTTGCATAACCTATTAAAATAATTGTAAATATTTTTAAAAAGATACTAATAGCAAATTATAATTTTAATTAATTATGTCTTTTATTTAAAAATTTAATATTTTCCTACAACGAAAAATGACTTTTTTATTTAAATTATTTAATTTTAAATACATGTGAAAACCGTATACATTTTAGACCACTGATTTAGTCTTTAAATTAGAATGGAGATTAAAATGAAAAAGTATAT
>NZ_MQTY02000028.1:0-10434 GCF_016082285.1 Spiroplasma sp. Moj | reverse complement strand
CCAGCGGTAATCAGTCCGGAAATAATAGACGCTTTAACAAGCGATAGTCGTGATAAGTGCNAGGTCAACATCAAACGACATTAGACTTCTTGCATAACCTATTAAAATAATTGTAAATATTTTTAAAAAGATACTAATAGCAAATTATAATTTTAATTAATTATGTCTTTTATTTAAAAATTTAATATTTTCCTACAACGAAAAATGACTTTTTTATTTAAATTATTTAATTTTAAATACATCTTCTATGCTATCTATAATAATTGCAAATTATNNNTTCTATGATTACGATATTTTTCTGTAATAATTTTAAATTTTTTAAGAATAGCAAAAATATTTTCAATAATAATTCTCATTTTTGAAACTAGTCTATTATGTTGTTTTTGTGCTTTATTTAAAGGTTTTTTCTTTGTTTTCTTTGTAGGTATTAGAACATTATTGTGAATTTTTTGTATTCCTTGATAACCACTGTCAACTATTAATTTGGTATTTTTTAAAATTGAAATTTTTGATTCTTTAAATAAAGCATAATCATGTTTTTTTCCAAGCGAAAAACTTGTTGCAATAATTTTTTTGGTTTCTTGTTCGATAATTACTTGTGTTTTGATCGTGTGTTTTTTCTTTTTACCAGAATAAGATTGTTTTTGTCTTTTTTTGGGCGTTGGATTGGAGTTTCGGTAGCATCAATAATAATTGTTTTATCAATAAAATAATCATTTATTAGTGCTTTTTTACCAGCAAGTTGTTGAAAATCAGAGTTTTTAATTAAAATATCTTCAATTCATTTGACATTGCGATAACAACTAGCCTCACTAATATCAAAACTTTTACCAAGATGAAAAAAAGTACGATATTCTCGTCAATACGATAAAGTCATAAATAATCGATTTTTTAGTGATAATTTGTTAGCTTTGCCACCTTTTTTAAATTTTTCTATTTNAAATTTTTCTATTTCAGCAACCTTTAAAATATCTAACATTTTATTAAAAGTGGCTTGTTTTATTCCTGTTAATCGGAATAATTCTTTATCATTAATAAAATCAAATTTATCAAATTTCATAATTTTAGATTCCTATAATTTCTATTTTAAATATATTTTATAGGAATTTTAAAATAACTAGGTTATGCAAGAAGTCTATTAAANNANNAATNNATANTTATAAAATTTTAAAAAATTAAAAAATCTTATTAATTAAAAATTAATAAGATTTTTTTATGACAACGTAATTAATTCTGGTGATTCTAAAATTTCTTTTAATCGTGTTAAGAAAATCCCTGCTTCTGCAGCATCAATAATTCGTTGATCAATTGTTAAAGCAAGATTCATTATTGAACGAATTACTAGTTTATCCCCTTTTATGACAATTGGTTTACGAACAATACGCCCAACACCAATTACTGCTGAATTAGGATAAAAAATTGTTGGTGTTGCATTAACTGCTCCAATCATTCCATAGTTGGCAATAGTAATAGTACTTCCTTTTAATTCATAATCATATAATTCACCTTGACGTAAATGTTCAATTGTTTCTTGAATGTTAATTGCAATTTGTTTTAAACTCATTCGCTCAGCAAATTTAATAACTGGAATAACTAATCCCTCACTAGTTTCTGTTGCTAACCCAATGTGTTGTGAATTTTTAATTACAATTTGATTTGTTTTTGAATCATAATATGAATTTAATTTTGGATATTCACTTAAAGCTAACGAAACTGCTTTTACTAAAAAACTCATTGTCGAAAATCGAACACCATGCTCAGCATTAGCATTTTTTAATTTTCGTTGTTGATCAATAATTGCTGACATATCAATTTCAGTATTAATTGTTAATGGTGGTACATGTGCTTGAGACATAATCATTGATTGAATCGCAGGATATCTTGTTGATTTAATTTCTTCTCTTGTTTCTAATCCCTGTGGTTCAACTTGACTATTAGTATTAATAATATTTAAATTGTTATTTAATGGTTGTACCAAGTTTCCATAACTATTAGGAATTGTAGTTTCTGTGGAATTAAATTTTTTAACTTGTAAATTATGTGCTTCACAATTATGTTCAGTTTTTAATTCAGGCCTTTGTTTATTATTAAATTTAAATTCTTTTAACATCTCTTTTAAAACAGGATCTGACTCATTCATTGTTTTTAACATTTGTTGCATTAACATATATTGCATCATTTTTTCAATGTTTGTTCCATCTGTATTATTATTTACTTGACGTAAACTTTGAATTTCTCGTAATAATTCATTTTGACGATTATTTTGTTCTTGATTAACTAAGCGTTCTTTTAAAATTGCCAATTCAATCATTACATTATTGTCAATTGTACCTTTTAAACTACAGTTACTTTCATCACTGTTTTCAAGTTGAGTTAATTGCTTAGATGATTGTTGTTTTTCATATGATAAAGATGGTTTAACTATATCATCATTTGTTTTTTTCTGATGCGAATTATTATCATAATATTCATTATCTAATATTTTATATTGTGATTCAACTTCCTCAAAAGAAGGACGCTGATAATTACTAATTCCTCCTAAAACAGAATCAATTTCAACATTTCCTTTTGCAATTTGCTCCATTCTTTTCTTAATTAACTCTCGTTGATTTCTTGTTTTTAAAATTTTTTCTCGTTGCCCATTATCATTTAATTTTTCATATAAACGATCACGATAAGATTTTAATGTAGAAAAATGTCCTTGTTTTTTTTCTTTCGCTTCATTTGACTCATTTGGATCAATTGTGTAACCATCAGCAGAAATATAAGCTTCATCAGATAATTTTTTGTCATTTGTTTTAAAAGTATTAACATTGTCATTATAATTAGAAGCAGAACTACTATACCCAGTTTGTACTTCTGATGATACATTTCTTTTAACTAAATCATTCATTCTTCCTTGGACAATATTACGTAAAATTTTAGGACGTCCATCTTCATCTAAAAAATCCATTGAATTTTTGGAATTATCACTTTCTAATGATAACTCATGAAAATCATTATTATTATGTAATTGCTCACGACGTTGATTTACAAGATTACGAAAACTAGTATTTTCATTTTGACCACCAAAAAATGCTGCTGCATTAATTGGTACTTCATCTTGATGCTTTGTTGTATTAACTAAATATTTTGCATATTCTTTTGCTTGATTTTCTTCTGTTAATTTTGTTTGTCCAATTGGAATAGCATTCGTTATAATATTGTTGGGAATAGAAGGCGGTTGATTCAAATTATTTGTTTGTGATTCAAAGTTACCATCTTGAAACATATTACTATTCAAATCAGGAATATTAACCATTGTTGTCTTCGACTCACTTTTTATTTCTTTATTCATTGGGTTTTTAATTGTATCAATTGAAGGAATTTTTTCTCGATTATTAATAATATCATTATCATTAATTTTTAAATTTTTAAATGATAATCTTCGTGTTTTCTTAGGACCAAAAGATAATGCTGTTTCATCCCATCGTTTCTGTTCTTCTTGTGTTATTTTAGTGGGTTGTTCAAAAAGTTGTTTTTGTGATGATGAATTGTTTTGTTGCTGAAAATTAATAGATTGATTTTGTTCAATATTTGTTGAAAAATAAGAACTATTAATAGTATTCTCTTTAGAAAAGGGAGTTCCACCATTTTGGTTAAAATTTTGTGATAATATCGAAGTATCATATGGCTGTTGTTCATTAATTAATACAGCTCTTGAATTAATAATGTTTTCATTATTGTAAACTTGTTGCTGATTCAATAAAGGTGGCGTAAAAGTTGGATGTAAAGTATTTTCGTTTCCAATACTAATTCCTGAATAATCATCTTCTTCAACATCATTTCATTTTGTTCCAAATTGACCATTTTTTGTTGTCGAAAATTTTACCCCTTTTTTATTTAAACGAGTAAATTCGTTATCTTCAAGACGTTTAAAATAATACTTTTCAATTTCATCTTCAGTTGTTAGCAAATTAGCAATAACAGCATTGGGTTTAATTTTAGTGCCTTCTTTAATTTGCTTAACAATAATTCCATCCATTGGAGCTGTAATAATAGATTCACCATTTTCAGTTTCAATTAAAGCAATTTTATCACCTAATTTAACTTCTTCATTCTGATATAAAAATTTTTTTAAAATTCCTTTTTTTTCTAACGTTAATACTCTAATTTTTTTCATTGTTTCTGATTACCCCATTCAAAAAAACTTAATATGTTTTATTAAATTTAGTTTAGCCACTTTTATACTCATTTTATTATAAAGTAATTATATCATACATTCACTGTTTTTTAGTATTAAAATAAAAAGTAACATTATACACAAAAAATAAAAAAATGCAAAATTTTTACATTTCTTTCGCATTTCTTTTTATCCTTTTTACTTTATTATTTTTACTTTATTATCAAATTCTGTAATATGCTTAGTTTCTGTTAAATTTTTTACCCATTTTTTTCGTTTTAAAATAATCAATGCTCAAATTGCTTTTAAACTGTCAACTGATTGCATAATTAATACAATATAAATAATATCTAAATTTGAAGTAAAAATTAAAATTGCTAATAATGGTACTGGCACTAATCATGTGAATAAAGCATCTAAAACAAAGGCATTCATCACAGCACCACCTGTTCTAATAATGGCATAACTTGTTGCAGCAATCATTAAACAAGGATATCATAATCCATAAGCAAAAAGCATCCAATGTGCAATTCTAAATGTTTCTGGCGTATTATTTACAAACAATAATTCTGGTAAAAATCATCCTCCTGCAACTAAAATTAATCCTGCAATAATTCCAACTAGAAAAGACAAAATAACTAAATGTTTACCATTATATTCTGCCTCTTCTAAATTATTACCCCCTAACCGGCTGCCAACTAAAACTGAAGTTCCCGCAGCAAATCCATGATACAGCGGCGTATATAAAGCAGCAATAATTGTTGAAAAAATCGCATTTGCTGTTAAAGCATCTAAACTATAATATGCTCGTAATTTAACTTGTACTACCATTCCGACTGATCAAAAAATTTCATTTAAAACAATTGGTCAAGCTTTTTGAAACGCTCGTTTTGTAACATAACCATCAAAGTGTCATCAATTTCGAGGAATAAATTTATACCGTTTATATGAAAATAAAACTATCATAAAAACAAGTTGCAAAATACGTGAAGCTGACGTAGCAATCGCGGCTCCTTGTACACCAATTCCATTAAAATTTGCAATAAAATTTGGTTCAATTAAAAATGGATTCATAAAACAATTCGTACTTAAAGCAATAACTGAAATTCATACTGCCAAACCTGTTCGACCAGTTTCACGTAAAGTCGTAATAAAAGCAATGTTAATTGCTAACAATGGATATGATAAAGCAACTATTTTAAAATACTCTGCTCCTTCTAATATTGAAATTGACGCTGCTCTATATTCAAAATATTTAAACCACTGAATTGCTAAATCTTTATCCTCAGGTTTTAATTGTGCAACTATATCAGGGCGAGGAGCATATTTTGGTGTTGTAGTAAAACTAATCATTTCATAACCACAAACCTGCGATAAAATTAATACAATAAGGCAAATGATTAAACAAACATAAATTTTTAATAATGTTACTTGTTGTAATTCTTTATATTTTTCAGCACCATAATATTGTGCATTAAAAACTCCAAAGCCATAACAAACTCCGCTTAGAATTGCAAACATAATAAAATAAAGTTGGTTAGAGGCAGCAACTCCATTAATTGCTAATTGTCCTGCTGTATAATGATATCCAACATAATTTCCTAAACCCCAACTATCTCAAACTGCTTTTACATGATAAACATTATCTGCTCCAAAAATATATTTAATCTCATTAAATAGTTCTTGATAACCATGGACATTTTTTTGAATTGAACTTGCAAAAAAATTATCAACTAAGTCTGTTGATTCCATAATAATTTCTTGTAATGTTGCTAATAAAATTAGTACTAATGCAGTCGCATATCATTTTTTTGAGGCAAAAAATTTCAGATGTTTTTTGCCTTGTACTTTTATCATTGTATCCCCCTTATATAATGAGCCTAAAATATCCTGGAAATATTATAATATAAAAAAATAAAAATTATGATTTTTATTTTAAGTTATCTTTATCTTGATTTTTATTCTTATTCTTATTTACTGTTTTTTGCTTTTTGTGTTTTTTCTTGACTTATCAATTTTTTGCCATAAACTTTCTAATTTTTTATTTTCACTATGATTTGCAACTTGATCAGTTCTTCGTTTGAAAAAAAGAACTAATCCAATTATAAGCATTAAAATTATTATTGAAATTAATAAAGCAGCTCATCATGGAAGAACATCGAATAATGATTTTACTAACAAATGCATTGTCTTGTCCCCCTTTTATATTAATATTTTCTATTATACACAAAAAATAAAAAGATTAATAATCCTTATTATTAATCTTTTTTTAATTTGGGTTTGATGATTACTTTTTTGTTATATGGCGGTGATTATGTTCTTTTTTTACTTTTTGAGATTTTTTATTAGCAACTACTTTATTAGTATGTTTTTTTACCACAAATTGTTTCATTGAAATTGTTTCACCAGTACGTTTTTTATCTACAACTTGTCAGAAACCATACATAAAGGCAGTAATTAAAGCCCCAATAATCATAAATAAGAATGCTAGTAATGTTCATCCTCAAGCACTAGCTCATCCATAAACTCCAGCATCACCATTACCACGACCTAACGCTGATAAGAATCCAACAATTGGTCCACCATGACCAGCCAAATCAGCAATTCCTACAGCACCAGCTAAAGCACCCGCAATTGCTGAACCAACAATGTTACTTGGAATAACACGTTTTGGATCATTAACTGCAAATGGAATTGCTCCTTCTGAGATTCCAATACATCCCATAAAGAATGCTGTTGAACCCATTGTGCGTTGTTCTTCATTATAGAATGGTTTAAAAATTCATGTTGCAATTCCCATTCCCATTGGCGCAACTGGAATTGCAACTGCCATTGCCCCCATTGGTGTATAAATTTTTGAACCAATTAAACCTGTACATGCTAAGAATGCAACTTTATTAATTGGTCCACCCATATCAAAACCAGCCATTGCTCCGATCAATAGTCCAAAGCCTAATCCAATTGCTACATTAGCAGCATTTGAAGTATTACCTCATGTTTGTGAAATTCAATCTTGGAATTTACCCATTACTCAACCAACAGTTGAGCCAATCACAAAAATCATAATCATTCCATAGATAAAGCCGACAACAATTGGAATAAAGAAGATTGGCATTAATGGTTTTAATCCTTTTGGAACATTTCAAGTATTAATTCATTTAACAGTATATCCAACCGCTAATCCGGCTGCAATTGCTCCAACGAATCCAGTTGGAGTATTAACTGCTTCAATTCCTGGTAAAGGATAAAAGTTAACAGCATTATTTCCAATAAATGAAACAACTAAAACTGGAGCAATTGCTGAACGACCAGCAATTGAATTAGCAATAAATGCTCCCAAAATTGGAATCATTAATGTAAAGGCTGATACCCCTATAACATTAAGATAATAGAAAAAGTTTTTTGGGTCAGTTAATGGGTCAGTATAAAATATTTCTCCTCAATGTGCTGTTGTTCCGCTAGCATCAGGAATTCAACCCATTCCTTTTAATGAACCATGAAAATTCTCATAGTTGGGACCATAAATTGCTTTTGCTAATCCTAATGAAATAGCAATAAAAATTCCTCCTAAAATAACAATTGGAACCATATATGAAACCCCAGCCATTAAGTGTTTCATTACTCCAACTTTTTGGTTGCTACCATTAGCACCCTTAGTAATAAATTCTCCAGTTGGTTGCACTTTTCCTTCTTTTAGAGCGGCATTAATAACCCCTTCTGGATCTTTAATTGCTTTTGCAACTGGACAGTTATAAACTTTTTTTCCACTAAATCTTTCCATATCAAGTCCAATATCCGTTGCAGCAATGATTACTTCGGCTTCTTTAATTTCTTCCTCTGTAAAATCATTGCGAACACCTTCAGCTCCATGTGTTTCAACTTTAATGTCGTATCCCATTTTAGGAGCAGTTTGGTTTAATTTATCCGCAGCTAAAAAAGTATGCGCTACTCCTGTTGCACAAGCTGTCATTGCTAAAAGCAACGGCTTTTGACCAGTTGGAATCATTTTGGTTGGAACCTCTTCTTTTCCAATCCCAGTTAATAATGCTGCTGAAATTTTTGCTTTGTCTGTTTCAACTTTCATTGCTTTTTTAAAATCTTCATCCATTAATTTTCGTGCTACTTTACTTAAAATTCTTAAATGAATTTCTCCTGATTTAGCTTCAGGAATAATTAAAGCAATGGCAACTTTCGTTGGTTTACCATCCATTGCATTTCAATCAACATCATTTTTGAAACGAATAAATAAAACCGCTGCATTTGTAACAGCACTAATTCGTGCATGAGGAATTGCAAAGCCATCTTCAAAACCTGTTGAAGATTCTTTTTCTCGGGCCTCAAAACCTTTAACAAGTTCATTGCGGTCAGAAACATATCCAAGATTTTCAGCTAATTGAGCAAGTTCTAAAAAGCTTCCTTCTTTAGTTTTAGCTGTTGAATCTAAAATAATATGTTTTTCATTAAAAATGTTATTATACATATAGTTTTTTCTCCTTCCATTTATAGTTTACTATTTTAAAATTAAAACTCAATAATTTTATTAAAAAAATCTATTTTTAAATATAAAATGGAATTTTTTTTCTATAAAATTAAAATTTAATAAGTGTCATTTTTTTAGTTAAAAAAAGAGCAAAAATTTGAATTTTTGCTCTTTTTAAATTTATCTTTTATAACTTAATAATGCTTTACCCTTAACATTTATTGTTAATTTTTGCGCTAATTCCACAGTTATTGCTGATTCACCTGCTAAAAGTTCTGTTGTTCCGATGGTTATTTTTCCTTCAACAACTGTTACTTGTGCTCATTTTATAGTATTTAAATCAAGTTCTCGTGTTTTTGTTAATAAATGTAATGTAAAATATTCATTATCAATTAAAATTCCTTCATTACGATGAACAATTTGATTAGTTGAATCAGGAACTGTTGTTACATCAAAACATTCTTGTAAATGAAGCGGACGAAAGTTTTCATCTTTATCAGCACGATCAAAGTCATAAAAACGATATGTTATATCTGATGAACGTTGTAATTCAAAAACTGTTACACCTGGGGTAATGGCATGAACTTTACCTGGAGGAACATATAAAAAATCCCCTTTTTGTACTTTTACTTCTGTAAATAATTGTGCTCATGCCTTTTTTTCAACCAATTGAATTAATTCTGCTTTTGTTTGAGCATAATGTCCATAAATCATTTTAGCATCAATAGGGCAATCAAGGATATATCAGCATTCAGGTTTACCTAACATTTTGTTATGTTTTAAGCTATATTCATCATCAGGATGAACTTGAACTGATAAATAATCATTTGCTGTAATAATTTTGGATAATAAAGGAAATTCTTTATCAGTAGTTCCAAAATATTCTGGATGATTTGCAAAAAATGTTTTTAATGATACTCCCGTCTCAGAACCATTCGCAATATAACTCATTCCATTATCTAATGTACTAATCACTCATGCTTCACCATATAAGTTATTTGTTGGCAATTGAAAACCAAAATCCGCTAATTTTTGTCCCCCTCATAAACGTTCTGAAAAATATGGTGTCACTTTAATTACTTTATACATAAATGTCCTCCTCAGTTTTTCTATTATATTAAACCACAAAAACTGAAAAAAATAATATTATCATTAAAATTTATAGTAAGATATATTTAACTAATAAAATGATTGGAGTCAACAATGGAAATTATTCGTATTCGAAGTTATCTTAAAAAAATTAAATGGCATTTATTATGACTTTTTGCTGCATTAGGTATTGTAACAATTATTTTTATAATTATTTTCCTAGCATTAAAAAACATGTCATCACAATATAAATTAATTTATTGTTCAATTTTTCTTGTGGTTAATTTAATTATATTATTTATTAATTATTTTATTATTAAAAACCCCTTTATTTTTTCAAAAATTTATTATTATGACAACAACAAAAATCGATTACGTTTAAGTTTATATTTTTATTTTTTTGTTTTAATCATTACAATTGTTTTCTTCTTTTTAACTTTAATTTCCATCCAACTAATTTTAAAAACAACTTTTAGTCTTGTAATTAAGCGATTGTGATATGTTGGCTTAGGATATGTTCTATGAAGTTGTAGTATTATTGGTGGATTTAATACCATTAATTTAATTATTTTAAATAAACCCATTCCACCACAAAAATCTACTACCTAAAATCATACACTAAAACTCATTGCAAAACAGTAGACTTCTTGCATAACCTATTAAAATAATTGTAAATATTTTTAAAAAGATACTAATAGCAAAT